>CAUONQ010000084.1:0-5952 GCA_963456995.1 uncultured Campylobacter sp.
ATAATGTATTTCAATTTTATTTTAAAGGTCTAGGCATGAAAAAGCAAATTTTATTGGTGCCGCTTGCGATAGGCGCAATAGGCGGAGTGAATGCAGCCGAAAACAACGCCACGAAGTCGCAAGATCTAGGCCAAATCGTCGTGCAAGCAACGGTAAGCGCGGTCGATAACCTAAAATACGCGGGCTCGGCCGGAATTTTAACCCCCAAGGATATGAAAGCCAAAACCAACGTGATTGATTCGATCATGCAGATACCGGGCGTTGACGGCAGTATGGATATGGGGCGTCAGATCGGCAGGCAGTTTCAGATCCGCGGATTCGGATATCAAAGCGACGAGTGCGTCATCATCAAGCAAGACGGCGTGCGCAGAAGCGCGGGGATGTACTCGAATATGATCTCATCCTTCCGCACCGATAGCGACATCCTAAAGCGCGTCGAGGTCGTAAAGGGCGCCTCGTCCGTGCTTCACGGCTCGGGCGCGATCGGCGGTATCGTAAATATGCAGACAAAAAGCGCGAGCGATTATCTAAGCGAGGGCAAAAGCGTAGGTTTGATGCTAGGACAGAGGCTCGAATCAAACAATATGCATAGCACGCGCGGCGCGGTCTACGGCAAGGGCGAGGAAATTCCGATCGACGTTTTACTCTACGGCAAGCGCGCGAGCTACGGCAACGTCAAGTTCGCAGATGGCGGCACGCATTACGCCCCGGACTACGATAAGAGCTTTAATAACGAGCATATCGATACCGGATTTTTTAAGATCGGCGCAAGCCTGGACGATCACCGCATAAGCTTCAGCGCCTTTGATTATGACGAAAATTTACACACGATGTGGCAGACACTATGGCAAAACGACGCAGATCTCTTCGTAAGCGGAAATTTAAGCCAGAGAGATTACGTTTTTGATTGGAGCTTTACGCCGCAAAGCCAGCTAGTGGATATGTCTTTTAAGGCCTATAAAAGCAGAGCCGAGTATAAACGCGGCTATAAAGATCAACAACCTACGGGCACGCTAGATTACGCCAATAAAGATGATCGCAAGGGCTTAGAGATCAAAAATATCTCGGAATTTGATACGGGCTTTTTAAACCACAGCTTTGCTTTCGGCGGCGATTACGAAAAGCGGCAAGAGGATGCGACCTATATCCTAAACGGCGTGCTATCGGATTTTGCCTCCTTTCCGAATGAATACAATAGCTACGGGCTTTTCGCGCAGGATTTGATCCGCTTGCACGATGATTTAGAGCTTACCTTAGGCGGTAGATACGATAGATTCGATCGCGACATCAAAGGCAGATCGGCTAAATTTAAAGATTCCAGATTTTCTCCTAGGGCGGGGGTTGCCTATACGCTCTTCGATAAACTTACTCTTTTAGCGGGATACAGCGAGAGTTTCCGCGCGCCTACTCCGCATGAGACATCGCAAAAAGGGCCGATAAACCGAATGTATTATTACATCCCAAACCCCGATCTAAAGCCCGAGACCGTCAAGGAATACGAGGTCGGATTTAGCTTTAAACAAGATGAAATTTTTACGGACGATCACTTCGATATGAAATTTATCTACTTTAACGGCAAGATCGAAGATATGATAGGTATAAAGGCGCTACCGCATCTGGGTGTGCCGCCGGGTGGCTTTTCGCAGCAATACGGGCAGTATCAGAATATCGATCAAGCCAAAAGGCATGGTTTTGAGCTTAGCTCAAACTACCAAACGCAGGACTTTGATTTCGGCGCGAGCTTCGAGCGACTTAGAATTTACAATAAAAAGACGCACGAAAACATCAATAACCACGCCAAAAAGCTAAGCGTGCACGCCTTTTACTCGCCTTTGCACGATCTAAATTTAGGCTTTGAGGTGAACCGCTATTTTAAGCCTCATTCCAAACCCGCTTCCTATTTCGCTCGCAGAACGGAATATTTTTACGTCGATAAAGCTTTCACGATCGCAAATTTCAGAGGAAGCTACAAGATCAAAAACGGCATTATTCCGGCCCTTGACGGCGCGGACGTGAGCTTTGGCGTAAATAATATTTTCGATCGCCACTACATCAACGCAAACCGCACGCGAGATACTTTGGCAGTCGGCGCGGGGCGAAATTTCTACGTTGATCTGGAAGTAAGATTTTAGAGTAAGCTTATACGGGCGAGGTGCCGGTTAAATTTTAAAACTTACCCGAGCTTTTGCCCTTCTTTCTTTTTAAATTTAAGCCCCATCGCGACCTTTTGGCGATAAGGCTTAAATGTGGCATAAATTTCTAGCGCTATAAAATTCCGCAATTTTTAAAATTTAACAAACTGCAAAATTTTATGGGTTGCAAAGCCCGCAAGTTACGAAATTCCACGCCTCATCAATCGATAGCGTTGGAGCTTTTTAACACCACTAGATGTTTTTTGCCCGCGAAGCTTAGCACTACGGCAGCATTATTTTCGTCGATCTCGCGCACAAGCTCTACTCTCACGTCGCTAGGTCTTGCGGTATCCGAGCTAAGCAGCTCATTTTCTAAAATGCTTCTAAATGCCGAAACCTTGGGCTCTTTTGTATCCGATCTTTCTTTTGCTCCCTCGCGAAATTCCATCGTGCCACTCTCGACAGGACTTACTTTAAGCGGCGAAATTTTATCCGCCGCGCCTATATTCTCGGCGCTCTTAGAGTTTTCGTCCGCCCCCGTAGCTTCCGAACGCTCGGCACGCGCAACCTCATCGTAAAATTTATCGCGCATGCTCTCTTCGCTCACACTCTCGCCTCTTAAAAAATCTGCGCTATCTACGCTTTTTGAGTCGTTAGAATTTTTTAAATTTAAAGCAGAGGCTTCATCTTTCTTAGCAAACTCTTGCGCGTCAGAATAATTGGTAAAATTTGCGTTCTTTGATCCGCTCTGATTTTTAAAAGAGGAGTCGTTTAAAATTTCATCTATGCCCGCTTCGTCCACATCAGCGTCCTCTATGCTAACATCGTCTTCAAAAACCCGCCATGTCTCGTCGATACTTTTTTGCGGCTTGTGTGATAAAAATTTTCGCACGCCGACAAAAACCGCAGCCGCAAGAAGTAATGCTACGATTATCGGCATCACGGAAACCCCGCTGCTACCGCTTTGCGCCGTCTCACTCGCCTCGCTCTTTACGCTCATCTTGCTCTGATCGAAAGCGGGGTTTTTTACGCGCAAAATGAGCTTTAAATTGCCGTCTTGAGTAAGAGCATCGACTGATAGATCGGCTCCGGTAGGGAAATTGATCTCGATATCCTTGCCCTTAGGCGCTATCGTAAAGCTTTTTAAGACCTTTTGATTGGTGCGCATTTCGTTAAATTTCTCATCGCCGCCAAGCCCTTTTAAAATAAGGCTCATCGACTGCCCGTCGACGCGGCGTACGATGTCGGGCTTGTATGCGGAGTCAAACGCCAAGGCGATGTCCACGCTGTCGTCGTGGTTGAAAAGATCATATTGCATCAGATTGGCGCCGAGGCAAAAATTTGCGATTAAAATCAAAAATATCTTTTTCATGCTCTTTCCGTTAGTTAAAAAGTTCGGCGATCTTATTTTGCAGCTCTCGCCCGCCGTAATTTGCGCATAAATTTACGATCGCGGTGCCTATGATAGCGCCGTCTGCGTATTCTTTCGTAGCGCGAACGTCGCCGGCAGTGCGGATACCAAAGCCGATCGCTACGGGCAGATCGCTCATTTTTTTAAGATCTGCGACCATATTTTTTAGGCGCGAGATCGGAGTTTGCTTGCTTCCAGTCACGCCGATAGCTCCCACGCCGTAGATGAAACCTCGAGCGCGGCTCAAAACCCTCGCGGCGCGGTGCTCGCTCGTAACGCTGATAAGCGGGATGAGCGCGATACCGAACTCCTCGCAAAGCGCGAAAATTTCCTCATTTTCCTCATACGGCAGATCGGGGATTATTAGCCCGCTGATGCCGTAACGCGCCGCCTGCGCTACAAACTCGCGCGCGCCGTAGGCAAAGATCACGTTGTAATAGACCAAAAATACAAGTGGCTTGCGTGTTTGCACCCCTTTTAAAATTTCAAATACCTTCTCCGCGTTTACGCCGTTTTGCACCGCAGAAAAGCTCGCCTTAAAAATTTCGGGGCCATCTGCGAGCGGATCGGAATAAGGAATGCCGATCTCAAGCAGATCGATCGCGCTTTCGTCTAAATTTGACAAAAACTCCTTCGTGTGCGCGGGGCTCGGGTAGCCCGCCACGATGTAGCCGATGTTTGCCTTTTTGCCGGCAAAGGCCGCCTTGATCTTATCCATAAATCGTTCCTTTTTTGTAATTCATCACGGTATCCATATCCTTATCGCCCCTGCCGCTTACGTTTACGACGATCGTTTTTTTGCCCTTTAACTGCGGACAGAGCTTTTGTAAATACGCTAGCGCGTGCGCGCTTTCGATCGCGGGGATAATGCCTTCGAGCCTACAGAGCAGTTTAAGCGCCGTGATACACTCATCATCGGTTACCGCTTCGTATTTTGCGCGACTTATCTCGTGCAGATGCGCGTGCTCCGGGCCTACGCCGGGATAATCAAGCCCCGCCGAGATGCTGTGAACAGGCTCGATCATGCCGAATTTATCCTGCAGTACGATCGTTTTCATGCCGTGGATGATGCCCGCGCGCCCGTTAGTGATGGTCGCTGCGTGATAAGGGGTATGTGCGCCCAAGCCGCCCGCTTCGACGCCAATGAGTTGCACGCTAGGATCATCCACGAACGCGCTAAAAATTCCTATCGCATTGCTTCCGCCTCCTACGCAGGCTAGGACGTAATCGGCCTTAATCCCCCTACTTGCGAGCTGAGATTTGGTCTCGGTGCCGATAACGCTCTGAAATTCCCTAACCATCTTAGGATACGGATACGGCCCGACCGCCGAGCCGATGACGTAAAATACGCTCTCGATCTCGTTCACCCACGCCTGAATCGCCGCAGTGGTCGCCTCTTTGAGCGTTTTAAGACCGGTGTCGATTTTGATCAAATTTGCGCCCAAAAGCTGCATTCTAAAGGCGTTGAGCTGCTGGCGTGCGGCGTCGGTCTCGCCCATATACACATCGCATTCAAGCCCAAATAGCGCCGCTGCCGTCGCCGTCGCCACGCCGTGCTGACCCGCGCCGGTTTCGGCGATGATCTTTTTTTTACCCATTTTTTTGGCGAGTAGTGCCTGCGCTAGGGCGTTGTTGATCTTGTGGGCCCCCGTATGGTTAAGATCCTCGCGCTTTAGATAAATTTCATGCCCGTAGTGCTCGCTAAGGCGCGCGGCGTGATATAACGGCGTCGGACGCCCCGCGTATTCGCGCAGCAAGTAGTCCAGCTCATCTTTAAATTCCTTCGTCTGCGCTATGGTGTTGTACGCATCCTCCAACTCCTCGAGCGCAAACATAGCCGTCTCCGGCACAAATTGCCCGCCGAAACTCCCGAAATACGCCTTTTTATTCATCCTATCTCCTCGCATTAAATCGCAAGATTATATAAAATTTCGCGTTAAATTTCGCTTTTTTGACGGCACCTTTTGCGGCGCTCTTCTAAATTTATCGGATATGCAGCCGCAAAAACGCGCGGCGCAAGATAGTAAATTTTAAAATTGTAGCTAATATTTTGCTTGAAGAGTAGCCTTAGCTTCGTAAATTTGAATGATTTGTGAATTTATTTGCTTTCATTGCTAATATCGCTCTTTTTAGAATTACCGATAGGACAAATTATATTGTCAGTATCTGTAAGTCTTAGTTTTTTCCACTCTTCAAAACTATTAACTCTAATCAAATTATGTGGGATCTTTGACGGTTCATCAATAATTTTAAGGCACTCGCTCGTTTCTCTTTTAAAATACTGCATAATAAGGTGATTATCGTTATTTTCCAAAGCCTTTCTTATACATTTTGCTTTTAACTTAACATAGTCGCTATTGCTTAGAGAATTTTTTGAAAAAAGCCTCATTGGAGCGCACTCACTAATTA
>CAUONQ010000085.1:0-5923 GCA_963456995.1 uncultured Campylobacter sp.
ACTGGATCTTTTTGAGCGGATCGTTCCCATATGCATAGGCACCGGCATGTTACGGCGCGAGCTTCCGCCGATTTCGCTATCGCTCATACTATTAGAACTTCTCCTACGAGAATAATCATCACGCGGAGGTGGCGGTGGCGGAGGAGGTGGTTTTATACCTCCGTGCGGAGGTGGTGGCATACCGCCAGGAGGCGGGGGAGGAGGCGGCATCATACCGCCGTGCCTATCATATCCTCGCGGAGGAGGTGGCGGTAAAGTGCCGGTCTCGGTGATCGTGATGCCATTGCCGTAATTTTCCACGCGTCTGTAAGTAGAGCCTCCGTAAACCGTGCGGGTGCGGGTCTTTTCGACCACGACTATATCGCGCTCAGGCTGCACCGGCTGCTGCACATTAGCTCTAGGCGATATTTCAAAGCTCTTCTGCAATTTGGCGGTATCGTAACTTGCAAAGCCGTTGATGCCCTTTAGCTCATCTGCACTTGAAATTTCGCGCTTTTGGCGGTATTGCATAAGCATATCCGCCCTACCCGCATCAAGCCCACCGATCGTCATCAGCTCGTAGCGACTAGCTTCGTTTATGTTGATTTTCGCCGCGGCGAGGCTCACTAAAAGAGCCAAAATCACTAAATTTTTCATGTGCGCTCCTTTGTTGGAAGTTACCAAATTCTAAACCCTCACGATAAATCTTTGATTAACACGCAAGCAAAATTTTGCTACAATTGCCTATCTTATTTCAAAGGATCAACCGATGAACGGAATTTTGCTCCTATGCGACGAGCCCGCCGCCTACCAATCAGAGCTAAAAAAACTAGATAAAATTTTATCCATGAGCTTCCACAACGTTTTACAACTTTGCATCGCTGGCGACAATGCCCTTTTTAGCAGGAGCGAGCTTGAAAAAGCGCTTGCAAACGGGCAGGATGAGCGCGTGCGAAAGGCGGCGATAGAGCGCTTTACACAGATTTTAGAGCAGTGCAATTTTGTACTGGTTCACGGCGTAGCGGGAGCCGATCTGCGCGAGCTAAATTTACAAATCGCAAAGGATCTAAATATCCCCGTTTGCGGATTTTATCATAACGAAATTGCCGCGCGCATCGGCGCACGCTTGATCACCGCAGCAAAAGCAGTAAGCTTTGCCAGCGTATATGAGGATAAAATTTCATTTTCCGCGCTAAGACCTGTGCAAGAGGGTGCAAATTCTAAAAAATCGGAGCTTTGCGGCAAAAATTCCGCCTGCGAAAAGGGCACAAAATTTCACGACGAAAATTCTGCTTGCCAAAGCGGCGCGATAGAGCTTGATAAAGTCATTGCCGACAAAAGCTACTTCACGGACGCCGCAAACTCTACGCGCTGTGAAATTCTAACCCCATTGAAATTTGAAAGTAAGCTCTACGCCAAGGCTCGCGCGAGCATTAAAACCGTCGTGCTTCCAGAAAGCGACGACGAGAGAATTCTGCGCGCGGCTGCGATTATAAAGCAAAGCGGTGCTGCGAATTTGATCCTTCTAGGGCAGCAAGACGAAGTGCAAAAAAACGCAAGCAAGCTGGGTCTCGATCTAGCGGGCGTTAAAATTTTAGATCCGCAGACGGATACGAGCTTAGAAAAATTTGCGCGCGATCTATATGAGCTTCGCAAGGCAAAGGGTATGAGCGAGGCTCAGGCGTGCGATTTAGTGCGCGATCGCACCTACTTCGGCACGATGCTCGTGTATGAAGGGCTGGCCGATGCGATGGTAAGCGGTGCCGGCACGACTACTGCGGAGACGATCCGCCCTGCGCTTCAGATCATCAAGACAAAGCCCGGCATCGCGACCGTTAGCGGCGCGTTTATAATGTGCCTGGATACGCAGGCTCTGCTTTTTGCCGACTGCGCCGTAGCGCCAAGCCCGAGCGCAGAGTATCTGGCAGGTATTGCGATTTCAAGCGCCGCGACCGCAAAGGCGTTCGGGCTTGAGCCGCGCGTGGCGATGTTAAGCTACTCCAGCGGCGATAGCGGTAGCGGTGAAAGCGTGGAATTCATAAAAACTGCAACGCAAAAAGCGCGCGAAAAGGCGCCAGAGCTTTTAATCGACGGGCCGCTGCAATTCGATGCGGCGGTCGATGCAGCGGTCGCATCGAAAAAGATGCCCGGCTCCGCAGTCGCAGGGCATGCGAACGTATTTATCTTCCCCGATCTTAACTGCGGAAATATCTGTTATAAGGCCGTGCAGCGCACCGCAGGCGCCGTGGCGATCGGACCGATTTTACAGGGCTTAAAAAAGCCGGTAAACGATCTAAGCCGCGGCTGCAAGGTCGCCGATATCGTAAACACGATACTTATCAGCGCAATTCAAGCGGGAGAGAATTAATGGATATCCTAGTCATAAATTCCGGCTCGAGCTCGGTTAAATTTAAATTCCACGATATGCTAAATCACGCCTGCATCGCAAGTGGGCTCATCGAGGAGATCGGCTCGACGCACGCAAGCGGAAGCATCAATTGCGCCAACGGACGAAGCATAAAGGTTGAAAACGAGCAAATTCCAAATCACGAAACCGCGATTGCGATTGCGATTGATCTTTTAAAACAAAGCGGAGTAATCAACGATCTAACTCAAGTAGGCGGCATCGGGCATAGAATAGTCCAAGGTGCGGATTATTTCGACGCTCCTGCACTCATAGATGAGGACGTAATGGCTAAAATCGACGAGCTTGCGCCGCTTGCGCCGCTACACAATCCCGCAAATTTAGCAGGCATAAAATCCTGCCTAAAGATCGCTCCAAAAATTCCAAACGTCGCGGTTTTTGATACGATCTTTCATCAAAGCATCCCGCCTTATGCGTATATGTACGCGCTGCCGTATGAATTCTACGAAAAATATAAGGTTCGTCGCTACGGCGCGCACGGCACATCGCATTGGTTTGTCTCGACGATGGGGGCGAAATTTTTGCGTAAAAAATACGAAAACTTCAACGCCATTACGCTACATCTTGGCAACGGCTCTAGCGTGAGCGCCATAGAAAACGGCAAGTGTATCGACACCTCAATGGGGCTAACGCCGCTTGAAGGCATCATCATGGGCACCAGATGCGGCTCGATCGATCCTGCGATCATCCCATACATCGAGCGCGTCGCGGGCTACAACGCGCAGGATATGGACGTCATAATGAACAAAAAAAGCGGACTTTTGGGCATCTGCGGTGCAAGCGATCTGCGAAAAGTATATGAAAAGATGGAGGATGGCGAGCCGCGCGCGAAACTCGCGTTTGAGATGCTCGTGTACAGCGTCGTTAAGATGATCGGAGCGTATTACGCCGTACTCGGGCGAGTGGACGCTTTGATCTTTACCGGCGGTATCGGCGAGAATGCGCCGCATTTTAGGCAAAATGTCTGCGAGAAGCTCGCTCATATCGGCATCGAAATCGATGCGACAAAAAACGCAAAAAATACCGGCTCGATTAGAAATTTAAGTGCGGCAGATAGTAAAATCAAAACGCTCGTAATCCCTACCAACGAGGAACTTGCGATCGCCGAAGCCACGGTCGATACGATCAACAAAAACTCCGCGCAGATCGACTATCAGAAATACTCGGAATTTTAAATTTGATCTAGCGAAATTCCGCGGTTATTTTGCGAGCAAGCAACGCCAACTTGCCTTTTCGTTAGGCAATTAAATTTTAGGTTTTGGCTGCGAGCTTGCGTGAAATGAAAGGGCTTTTCTTTATTTTAGTGGCTTTCTGGCTAAGACGACACGAGAAGTTGCTACGCTACGCGCGGGTTTAAATTTTATTTGTCACTTCCGATAAGGCTTAAATTCTTGCTCGGAAGAGGCGGAGCGGAAGGGGCTATACTTGCGAAGCGCCCTTTTACTTTGCTTCGGCTAGCAACCGCAAGCAGGTCTGCCGCCCAAACCCCGCCTAGATCACTGCGTGTTAAAGGCGGCGAGACTTTGTTTTTAAAAAAGCATTGCTCGGTTAAATTTAATAAATTTGGCTTCAAATTTGACCGCAAAATTCCAAAACAGGTCCTTATTGTGAAATTTACCGGATAATAAGGCATAAAATTTTAAAATTTAGCACAAGCCGGGTTTTGACGTGCAAATTTTATTAAAGGAGCGAACTATGAGCGATTTGCCGAATTCACAAGTCACGCAAGAGCAAGAGGCGCCGTATCCCGATACGAAATTTACTAAATTTTTCGGGCGACTTTACGCGGCGGTTTTTGTGCTGTTTGCGATCACGGCGCTTAGCGTATTCGTGCTACCCGAAAATATTTTAGACGTAAGCGCGGCGTGCGCAGACTTCGTTAAATTTATGAAGCAGTTTTTTCCAAATATCGCCGCAATCGGCAAAATAAGCCCGCATACGCAACTTGCGGAATTTTACGTCGCGGCATTGTGGATACCTATTTTAACGGCTTTCGCGCTAAGCTGCGTGTATTGTCCGATCGCCACATTCTTATACAAAAAAGAGCTTCCCGCCGTCAAAACGCAGCTATTTGTGATATTGCTCGCTATACCTTTCGCTTACTGGGCATTAAACAATTATTTCTACGCCAATTTTGCCGTAAACGGCATCCCACACAGAGTGGGCAGCGGACGGATATTTCCTACTTTTGCGAGCAGAGAGAGCTTGTTTGGTTGGAAATCGTTTTTTACAGCCACCTCGATGTTTATGGGTATGCTTGTCGTGATTTCGCTTAGCGATATAGTCCACTGGATATATCTATCGAGAAATAAAAGCTAAATTTTATAAAATCGCGGACGAATAAAATCCCGCACTAAATAACTTTCAGGGTCATTTTACGAGCGCAAAGCGGGCGACTGATAAAATTCCGCGCTCCGTTTTAGAACAAAAACAAGCGACGATTAAATTTAAACCGCAAGCGGCCGCTTTTAAATTTTAAAATTTCACTAAATTTTAAAATTTTATTCGCGCCACGTAAGGCGAAAGGTCGTTATCTCGCCCGGCACGCTGTCGTAGGAGATAGAAAAGGAGTATTTTTTGCAGACCTCGCTTACGATGCTAAGCCCGATTCCAAAGCCGCCCTCGCTTGAGTTAAAGCGCGCAAAGCGCCTGAAAATTTCGTCGCCCCTTTTCCTGTCGATCCCTTCGCCGCTGTTTGAGATCGCCAGCTCGCCGCGCCTTAGCCGCACATCCACATAGCCGCCTGCATCGGCGTATTTTACGGCATTGCTTAGCAAATTGTCGATCAGGCGCGAGATTTCATAGACGTTCGCGCTCATGCTCGCATCCGAAAGATCGGTTTTAAGGCTTAGTCTGCGTTTTTGGATAAACGGCGCGAAATATTCGCAACGCGAAGCAACGAGGCTTTTTAGATCGATCGAGCTAATCTCGCCCTCCTTATTCATACCGAATGTTAAAAACACGAGATCCTCGTAGATGCGCGAAAGCGTCTTAGCGGCAAGATCGATATTAGCGACGCGCTTGGCGTTATATTCTCCAAGCTCTGCGTGCCGCATCGTCTCAACGCTCATCGAGATGATGCTAAGCGGAGTATTGATCTCGTGGGTGCTATCTTTGATGAAGCGATTTAGCGTGTCGATCTTGTCGTAAAGCGGCTTAGTGCCTAGCCGAACCAGATAAAACGCCACGGCTAATATCACGCCCAAAAGCGCTATCATCATCGCTGCGGTTTTGATACGAAGTGTTAAAATTTCACCCTGCACGCTACTTCCAAGCAGGATGATTTTAGCCTTGGAAAAGGCGTTTCGCTCCTCCATATTTTGCAGATTCTCATAAATTCCTAGCCTTCCGCCACTTATAAATTCCGCCTTTAGCTTCGCTTTATCAAGCGCTCCGAGCTCGCCACTGCAGCCGTAAATTTCATCAGAGTTTGGCTTAAATATACACGCACTCACGCCCTTTTCGCGCTCGAAGTCCGCTAGCGATTCTAGCCCGTCCATACTCGCTTTCATATAGATC
>CAUONQ010000086.1:0-5789 GCA_963456995.1 uncultured Campylobacter sp.
GCTCCTGGGCTCCGCCCCATACGTCGCTCTGCGCGTCGAGATCCGCGAGCGCAAATGCGCCGTCTGCCGCCTTATACATATTGCCGAGCCTTATCGGTATGCGTTCGCCGCTCTTTTTGGTAAGCACGAAGCCGATCTTTTCGCCATCTTTTGGGTGCGGGCGGAACTGCTTGGAGAAAAACGCCGTGAAAAATGCGACCTCCTTGATCTCGCCGTCGGTGCCTAGGTATCTCGTCCAGCCATCTTCGGGCACGTCGATCTCGGCGACGTCTCGCCCGTCTTTTGCGCCGCATTTTAAGCCCGCGCAGCCGCTAAGTGCTAATGCTGCAAGCGCGGCTAAAAATAGGTTTTTCATATTTCCCTTCAAATAAATTTTGGCTCAAAACAGGGCGCCGCCTGCGCCTCGGCGCGTAAATTTGCACGAAATAGGGCGCGCTTGCTTGCTTTGGCTTACGTTATCGCGCTTCAAGGCATGCAAATACGCGCGAGATAAGCGGTAGCGCGGAATTTTAACGTCGCTCGGCGCCTTTTGCAAGCGCTTTGCGGCAAATTCACCCAAAACATCGTGCACGGAAAGCCGGTATTACGGGCTAAATTTATCAAGCCGACGTTGCCCAGATACGTAAAAATCGCTGTCCGCTCGCCTCAAACGAGCACTCCTGCCAGTCCCAGTCGTTTTCGCCGCCCATTGCGAAATTACGAGGCTCGTCCGATAGCCCTGCCGCGCTCAAAGCAGCCGCTATCCGCTCTTTCATAAAATCATCGGGCTCGCTTGGCGTAAATTTTTCAAATTTTATCTCGTAAAGGGAGGCGAGCCCAAAGTCCGCGCGCGCGAGCTTGCTGCACTCCCGCGCGAACTCCACCGCGCTGCATTCGTGCTTTGGGGCGTAGTACCAAACACCTCCAGCTCCTCGATGCTTTCGCCCTCAAATTTTATGGATTTTATCATTTTTGACTCCATTTCGCTAGTTGCGGCGATTTTAAATTTCGTCGTTTAAATTTCACTTGCGCCCATACGGCGCAGGTCTTGCACGCAAGATAAAACCTTCGCCATTTGGCGCGAGTGCGCTGCGCAGGCAAATTTTAAATTTAATCCGCCGCGCTTTAAATTTGCACGCCGAAGTCCGCCCGCATCCCCTCTTTGCCTTTCGGCGTAAAATAGCAAACGACGTAGCAGAGCATTCGGTCTTTGCAGTCGTATTTGGCTTCGAGACCACGGGTAATGCGCGCAAACTCCTGCGGCTGCTTGTCCGCAAAGGCGCCTCGTAGCTCCTCTGCGGCGATATGTCGCGGGCTAAGGAGCAGATACGCCGCGCCGCCGTCCTCATCCTCACTTATCGCGCGTAAAATTTCATCATTCGCGCGAATGCTCTTTGCCGTCCCACTCGCGCAGGCTTAAAAACGTCGCGCCGCCGTCAGCGTCCAAAGCCTTTTCGTTTGGAATTTGAGCGCGCAAGGCGCCTTCATTTAAGCTCTCGCTCGCGACCTCGATAAAAACGTCCGTGTCGAGCAGATAGCTGGTCCGCTCAAACTCGCTCTCGTACTCCCAGCCGTCAAATTTAGCGGCAAATTCGCGCACCCGCTCGTCCGCTTCGTAGCCGAACATCATCGCGTCGCTATCTGAAATTTTAACGATATAAGGCTCGTTCATGAGACTTTCCAAATTTTATTGCGGTTCGCACTTTCCGTAAAACCACTCGCGAGTTTCGTTTAGCTTAAACTCGCCGTCCTTTAGAAAATACTGCTTGCTGCTTTTGATCGCGTTTTTGCCCGCGGCTATGTAGTCGCCGATGAAGCCGCGATCCAGGACGTCGTGCGCTAAAATTTCAGGCTCAAAGACGTTTTGCGTCCTTTGCGTCTCGCGCCATTTGCCGCTCTCATCAGGCTCGCGCAGGGTGATAGAGATGTTGTTGCCCGCTTCGTCGTAGCCGTAAATATACTCGTACTGCTTGCCGTCGGAAGCTGCGCGATTTTTTATCACGTTGCCGCGCGCGTCGTAGCTGAACTCGTTTTCAAACACAACCTCCCAGCGCTGCAGCTCCTCGCGCCAAAGCACGGTTTGCTCGCGTAGCGGTCTGCTTTCCTCGGTCTCCTCGTGCACGTTTTTGTAGTACTCCCTCCACTCGTTTTTTGCGGCGTCCCAGCGCGATCTTAGCTCACTAAAGCGCCTATGCTTAGGCTCGATCTTGCGCAATATCTTTTCATCGCGCTGCCAGGCGCCGTCCTTCCATATAAAATTTATCTCGCTGCGCATCCCTTCTGCGGCAGTAAAGATCGTATGTTTTGTAAGCGGTACCCATTTGCCGCGCCAAGCGTAGCCTTCGGAGCCTGCATAAACATCGCCGTTGTAATGGTATATCGATTTTTCGTACGGCATCCATTTTTTTGCTTTGGCGCTCCATTCGTAGGTCGCTACGAAATTGTTTCTATCGTTTTCATCGACAATCCTTTTTGTAAGGTGCGTCGGCGTCCATCTGCCCTTTTTTAGCGTTAAATTTTGCAAAATTTCCGTTTTGCCCTCGCGCTTTTCGACGACTTTTTCTCCGTCGTACGGCTTGCCATCCTTGCTTTGCAGGCTGAAATAAATTTTTGAGCCGTCAGCAGCGATCTCCTGCTTGCTCATCGCCGTTTCGCGCAATTTGTTCGTATCCGCGTCCCAGTCGTATTCGACATTTTCGATCTCATGCTCGCCACTTTCGTCAAATTTGCTAAAGCTTTTCGATACGGACGCTCCCTCTTCGCCGCTCTTTTTGTAGATTTTTTCTAGGCGGCGGGTTTTGGCGTCGTAGTTTTGGCTCACTTCATATTCGTAGCGCGGCACGGCGCCGCCCTCTGTTTTATAGCTCGTCTTTTGTAGGCAAATTTTATCCGCAGCCGCGTGTTTCGCCGCTACCTCGCTCGTCTCGGTTGCGCCCGCAGGCATCGTAAGCGCTAATGTCACCGCCAAAATAGAGCCTGCTAAAATTGCCGATCGTGCCCTCAAATTTACCGCCGCCCGCGCTCTAAAAGCACCCGCCGAAATAATCGCTCGCGCCTTTAAATTTAGTGCTGCAAAATCTGCCGCATCCTCGGGTAAAATTTTAAAAACACCTCTCATGACCGCTCCTTTTATCTAAATTTTAAATTGCGTCTACCGCTTTATATCCTCGCTCGAAAAGGCTCTCTCGCCTTTGTAAATTTTCTCATAGCGGCTTAGCTTGCCATCTTTGAAATAGCCGATGAAATAGCTCGCCGATTTTTCAGCCTGCTCTTGCGAAATTTCATCGTAGAGGCGGGCGGGCTCCTTTGATTTTTGTTTGTGTAGGCACGAACAGCTGCGAAAATAGCGCTTTTTGATTTTAAAATTTTGCGCCTCGCCGCTTTGCTCGTCTGCGCGCTTTGTTGCGCTTATTTCGCTACTTTGTTTGCCTGCGGGCGGCTGGTCATCTCTCCTGCCGCCCCCTATCGTCTGTTTTTGTCCGCTCGCCGCGGCGTGATCTTGCGCCTCTACGGTGCCAAAACAGATACTCGCTAAAATTAAAGCCGAAATAGCCGCTTTGAGTAAAATCATTTTTCATCCTTTTCTTTTGCCGCCGCGGCGTAGGATTAAATTTTAAAATTTACGCGGCGCGCAAATACTCCCGCGCTAGCTAAATTTAACCGCATAGCTCGCGGGTCGCTCGTTAAATTTAAACGCGTAGCCGCGACGATAAAATTTAACCGCAGCGCTCGCGCAAGGACGCGCAGGTAAAATTTAGCCGCGAAATTTTACCGACGCATCTTCAAACGCTACTTTATCTTTTTATATTTCCACGTCTTTTCCGTTATGAGCTCGGATTTGCCGTCTTTAAGCTTAAATTCCTTAAAGCTCGTTATCGCGTAGATACTAGGCATCTCAAACATCATTAGCGCGGCTCCGTGACCCACGCTGTCTGATGGGATTTGGGTATCGTAAGTAGCCTCTGAGCGTCCCGTTTGCACCCATTTGCCGCTCGCATCAAGCTTGTAGATATCCATCGCGGTATTGCTGCCGTGCTCGTCGTAGCTATAGATGTATTTGCCGCTACTGGAATTTGATTCGTAGCTTTGCTCGAGCAGTCGCTCGCCCGATTTATCGTAAATTTCGCCGTTTGAGTAGCTTTTGACCCAATCTTTAAGCCGCTCGTCCCACAGATACGAGGTCATATTAAGATCCGCCCCCTTCTTGATAACGGTTTGTTTGCTCATATTATCCCATGCGCCCTTCTCGTCGTTCCAGATGAAGCTCGTAACGATCCCCTCGCCCTTCGCGGCATCAAGCTCGTGCTTACTCATCGTCGCGTTTTGCCACGCGCCGTCCTTAAAGGTGCTGCGGAGCTGCTCGTAGTTGCCGTTTCGATCGCCGTTAAGCATCTCTCGCTCGCTGTTTTGCCATGCGCCGTTTACAAACTCGTAGCTCACGTATCCGCTCATCTCTCCTGAGGCATCGTAGAAAATTTCGGTCTTATCTTTGGGCTGCCAGGCCTTGCCGTCCCATTTAAAGCTTATCGTAAGCTCCTCCTTATCCCACGCGTTTTTTACGGATCTGTTCATGCTGTCTTTTTGCCATTTGCCCTTTACAAACTTATATCGCACGTCCTCGGTCGCATTGCCGTCGTAACTGGAGACGGTTTTGCTCGCATTGCGCGTGCCGTCATCCGCTATCGAATTGCTCTCGCGCGTCGTAACGCCGTCTTTGACGCTTTCCGTGTAGTCTTCTATTTTTTTCCACTTGCCGCTTTTAAGATCGAGGTTAAATACTTCAAATTTAACCATATCCCCCTTTTCGTCAAAGTAGCTGATCTCTTTGTAGCTAGAGCCTAGGCCGTCCGAGGAGTTCGTATCTCTTACCTGCTCTAGCTTGCGCGCCGCCGCATCGTAGCTTAGACGCGTGCTCTCCTTGCGCTGCCCGAGTGAGCCGTAGCTCATACTTTGCACCATATACTCATACTCCTTGGCAAACGCCGCCGCACAGAGCAGCGCAAGTATCGTAGCGAGCTTTTTCATCCTCTCTCCTTGGAAAAATTTTGATAATTATATAATGTTCGTATATAAAAACGGATAAAATTTCGCCGCGCGGCTAAATTTAAAAAACTTCGATTTTTAGGCAGTAGCGGTGAAATTTTACGTCGCCAAATCGCTGGAATTTTAGCAATATTTAGATCTGATTTTGCGTTAGTTGTCGATAGAATTTATGCGAAATAGAATTGCGTGCGAGCTTCTGCTAAATTTTAAACAGATCTAGGCTGATTTATATCAAAGCTTCACTGCGTGCCGTTAGCAATAAAATTCTACGTCATAAAATTTTAAATTCATGCGCAGATCTGCTTGAAAAGATGAAAATGTGGTACTAAATTTTTTGATAGCTCAAAATTTCAAATAATACCGGTTTTTAAAGAGTGCCGCTGATTAGGCGATACTAATCGCAGAAGCGCTTATCCGTGTTATTTGCTTTGCGCTTGGCTAGGAAGTCCGCCTTTTTAGCGGGGTCTGCGAAAAACTCGTCCTGCCTAAGTAGCGCGGCGTCCATTTTGTCCTCGGCTTCCTTGAGCGCGGCGGCGCGATCTGCGAAGCGAGACGGAAATTTCTCATCAAATATCGCTTTATACGGGTGTGCCTTGACCCAGTCTCTTGCGCGTGCCGCCGCATCGCGCTGTTTAGCGAGATCGCAGAATGCGTATGGATTTACCACGTTGCCGACGAGCTGTAAAAACGCCGCATTCGCAGATTCGGTCTCTCGAAACATCTCGTCCTTGATGTCGATGACGCGAGCGAAGGTTAGGAATCGATTT
>CAUONQ010000087.1:0-5771 GCA_963456995.1 uncultured Campylobacter sp.
ATATGGTACTGTACGCTGCGAACAGTTAATGGGTATGGGGGACTTCACCGGATACGGGAAAGTAGCCATTATTGCCCGCCCGGGAGTCAGCATGGGCGCTAGCTCGCAGGTTTTCGGGCGCGAGCTGCTGGAGTTTTTATGCAGCAAGGGCGTAGGTTTTGCAGCGCGCAGACTTTTGTTTCGTCTAAGCTCGCTGCGAGCGGTGCAGGGCGGCTGCGAAGCGGTATTTAGCGCGGAGGATGATTTTTTGCGCTTGAGTTTTGCCGTCTGCGGCAAGGCTTACGATGCGGCGTGCTTCGGAGGTGTGACATTCGTAAGACCTAACTTTTTTGACGAAGTTTTTGCGTCGGAGCTTGCAGCGGTGCGCGGCGCACCCGCTAGGCTAGGGCGGGACGATGCGCAAAGCCTTTTTGCGCTATTTCGCGCAAAGCCTGTGCTGGATGCGGCGATGCGCCTAGCTAGTGCTAAGCTGCGCGGCGAGACGCTAAATCTCGAGCAGTTACGCGGCTCGGACGGACATTTTAACTTTGCAAATTCTGCCCGCAGCACGGCTGATCGCGACGCTTTGAGCCTTGCAAAAGACGCTTCTCGCAAAGAAAATCTCGAGGGTGGCGCGAGCGTAAAATTTGCGGGCACGAAATTCGCGAGCGCTTCGGCAAATTCTATGGGCGCGGAAGATAATCGCTTGGGGTTGCGCGGAGAGCAAGTCAGGTTCGCAGGAGGAGTGAGCGGTGGCATAAAATTTGCAGGGGCAGATCTTTCGAGAGAGAATTCTGCCGGCGATTTTGATGCTATGCAGCAAAACAGCGAAGCTCTCGCGCAGAATGGATCTAATTTTGCCGGCTCGCAAGAGGGCTTAGGCGGCACTTCTAATCGCGCCGCGGAGGATCTTTACGAATTACACGGCGAGCGAGATTATCGAGATTTAAGCGCCTTGGGTGCTGAAAATTCCACAAATTCCATAGACTCCGCCGCAATAAATTCTGCAAATTCCAAAAATCTTGCCGCTGCAAAATTTAAAAATCGCACGAATACACAAGATCCTGCGTCAAATTCTAAAATTTCGCCCTTTGCACGATTAAAGAAATTCTTTTTCCCACGTTCTTTGCGCGAGGATTGCGCGCAGAGTTTCGCCGCGGCGATTATGCGCGTTTGCGAGGGCTTTATTTCGCAGCAATGCACTCGCGATTTGGGCGGAGCGATGGCTGGGGCGCTTGGCGTGCTAAGTCCGCGATATGACCGCGCGGTGTGGTGCATAGGCGGAGGCGCGCTCATCGCAGCGGCTGTGCTGGTGTGCGAGGGTTGCTTTGAGATGATCTTTGCGGAGTATTATTTTTGGGCGTTTGCATGCGGCGTGGCAATCGCTGCTGCGGGGCTGTTAGGCGGTGTGGCGCTGTGGCTGGCAAGCGCAGTGCGGTGCGTCGTAAAAGCTCGTAAAATTTCGCGAGAGTATCGCTGCGGCATAGGCGGCGCGGCGTTTGCTCGCTTTTGTAAAGCTCTGCTCTGCGCCGTTTTAGCTAGCGCAATCTACGGAGGCGCGGCAAATACGGGCTACACACCGAAAACCGGCGCAGCAGGGCTACTGCGAGGGTGGATGCCTACATTTTTTGAGGACGAAGATTCCGCTTCTGCGAGTGATGGCGTAAATTCTGCAGACGAAAATTCTACGAGCGCAAGCTCTAGCGGCTCTGAAAGCTCTGCTTCAAATTCCGCTTCTGGGGCGACTAATAATTCCGCTGCGATGCAAAAGGATAAAATTTTATATATCCAAAAAAGCATCGGAGTGAAGCAGGATGGGATTTTTGGCGCACGCACCCTAAAAAAGGCGAGAGAGGTTTTAGATCAAAATCTAAGCGACGTCGATGAAATTTACGATGCGTTAAAAAACAAAGAGCAGGTGAGAACGAACCCGAACTCTAGCGATCAAACTGCGCCTTAACGATAAATCCGCGCCTTAGGCTTAGCACGCGATCTTAAAAAACCAAAAAGGACGAAAATGAAAAATAAAATTTTAATTCTAGCGCTTATCGCGGCGCTTTCCGCAAATTTCGCGCTAGCCGAAAATTTTGAAATCACCGCAGACGATATAAGCAGAGCTACAAAATCCTGCGATAAGGGCGATATGAAGTCGTGCGGGGCCTTGGCACAGATTTATAATTACGGCTGGGGCGTGCCGCAAGATCTGCTAAAGGCTGCGCCGTTATACGTCAAAGCTTGCAAAGGCGGCGATGTGGAGTCGTGCGTAAATTTAGGCATTTTGTATCAAAGCGGAGAGGGGATGCCGCGCGATGAGGCGAAGGCGGCGGAGCTGTTCGACAAAGCCTGCGATGATGGGCACGCGATAGGCTGTAGTAACGCGGGCTCTGCGTATATGGGAGGCAGAGGCGTGCGCAAAGACGTTATAAAGGGCATAGGTTACTATGTGCGCGGTTGCGATATGGATATCGCGGATAGCTGGCTCGCGTGCTTAAATTTAGCGCGTCTTTACGAGGGCGCAGATAATGCAAAAGCCGCGCAGTACTACAAAAAGGCCTGCGAGCTGGGCAGCAAGGATAGATTTATGAGCTCGGTAGCGGAGCATGAAAGAGCATGGCAAAGCTCATGCGAAAGCTACGAAAGGCTTAAATAGCCCGCAAATCCATGCTTTGAAGCAGACCCTCGCGCTAGCCGTGGCTACAGAGCAAGAACCATAGCGGATTTTGCATAAATAGCGCAAATCTAAACATTAAGTATCCTGTGGGAGCGGAAATATAACGACGCAAGCTCTTAGCGGGCTCGTTTTTAGGAGACAAAATCATGACGCTAGCGCTGATCCGACACGTTGCGCCGCTGATCGATCGCGGCGTATGCGACGCTGCAGAAGCGGCACGGCGCGCGATCCTTTATGACACTACGCAAAGCTTAGCTTTGTGGCAAACCGATAAATTTAAAAGCAGCGCCGCATACAAAAAGCTCGCCCGCATAAGCCGAATATGCTCGTCGCCGCTGCCGCGCTCCGCGCTTACGGTGCAAAAGCTATTCCCGCAGCGGAGCATAGAGTACCTAGAGGCTTTGCGCGAGTTCAATCTGCGAATATTCCCCGTGCCGCTAATAAAAATGCCGTTTGATTGTTGGCTCGTGCTCTCGCGCCTGCTGTGGCTGTGCGGCATAAACCCTAGCGGCGCAAGCGCGAAAGAGGAACGGCGGCGCGCGCTTGATCTGATGCCGTCGCTGCTGGAAGCGGACACGGCGGTGATTGCGCACGGCTTCGTGCTGCGCGTAATACGCCATGGCGCGCGGCAGGCGGGCTACCGCCTGATATACCGCTTTTGCGAGGGCTGCTTCTGCGTAGAAATTTGGCAGCACGTCGCGTAGAGATACCGCTCTGCGCGAAATTTTGAAATTTTGCGTTTTGTAAATTTTAAATTTAATGCACCGTTTGGCAGCTGTCGCGAGGCGGCGAAATTTTATAATGTAATAGGCGCCGCTTTTTGAATACGGATAGCCCGCCGCCGCGAAGTAAAATTTAAACCATACGGCGCAAGCGAGGTTGTTTTTGAGCCAGAAGCGCAAAAGGCGCTACAGCATATCAAGGCCTTGGGGCTTGAGCGGCTAAACGTCTGCATCGCCAAGACGCAGTATAGCTTCGGCGACGATGCCAAGGCACTCGGACGGGCGCGCGGCTTTAAGCTTAGCGTCAAGGACCTTCAGATCCGCACGGGAGCGGGCTTCATCGTAGCCGTCTGCGGCAAGATAATGCTTATGCCGGGGTTACCGAAGGTTCCTAACGTGCTAAATATGAAGATCACTAGCGATGGCGTTATAAGCGGACTGGCGTGATTTGAAATTTTATTTTCCGTGCGTCCATTTTTTTGCGCGTCCGCCTTGGGGTTTAAGCTTAGCTCACCGGCCTAGTCGCGATTTAAGCTTAGCATTCGTAGGCACTCAGACGAGAGCGGAGTAGAGTTACCGATTTGCAAAATTTGGCTGAATTTGCTCGCTTGCGGGTAAATTTTAAGCGCGGGATTTTGCGGATCGGCTTTGATTTTTAAAAACAGAGGCGAATTTGACGAGAATTTGACGTTAGGTTCGCCTTTTAAAATTTGACGAATTGCTCATAATTTCTCGCCAAAGCGGATAAAATTACTTGCCTTTTTGGCAAATCGCCACTAATCGTAAATTTGAGATTTTTACATCAAATTTAGGGGAAAATCGACATAACGTATTTTGGCGTTTTTATTGATCAAATTTGCTTAGGCAAGCCAAAAATCCTGCGCGAAACAGAGCTAAATTTTAACCTTCTCCCACGGCTCGATCCCGCCTGCAACCTCCTCAAAAATGCCTGCGATTTCTACATTTTTTACGCTCAAATTTCGCTCGTAAGCCTTGACGTCGCGCGATTTTAGCTTCTCTTGCAAAAAGGCGAATTCATACTCGATCTGACCGTGAGCGACGCTGATTTTAGCCAAATTTCGCGCGTCAAATTCGCCCACCTTCGTGGCGTCAAATTTATACCCGCGAGCACAGCCCTTCTCATAAACTTCCGCCAGATACGCATTTACCGCCTCTAGTGCGTTTTCATGCGCGTAAAAGCGGTCAAGCTGCGGGTGATTTTTGTAGCCCTTCGTAAGCCCAGCCAGCACGTTTTTAGCTAGTAGTGCCTCGCGCCACAGTGCCACGAGCCCCTTTGCGTCGAGATATTTAAAGCTTATCGTCCAAAGTCTCATTTTCGCCTTTCGTTAAATTTCGTCGTCAAATTCGGCGCGCTTTGCGCCGCAGCCTGAGAGGCGATAAATTCGCGCCTTAAATTTGGCCGCGCCCTAGATTAGAGGCTAAATTTTATCTCGCCGCACCTTTGAGCTTGTCTGCTCATTGCAACTTGCCTCTGCATAGCACGGAGATCTTTTCTACGACCTTGCCGCCGCTAACGAGATAGGCGAACTCGTGTAAATTTACGACGGGGCAGATGTGGTTCGGATAAATTTCGAGCCGATCGCCCACGCGCACGGCGTTTCGCAGCGCTTTGTCGTAGATGATCGCGTGCTCGTCGTAAACGCCATTTATCCACACATCCGTGCCCTTTATGCGCCCGAGCCCGGGCGTTGCCGTAAAGCCCTCGGTGCGCCTTTGCTGCGTGAGCCCCTTGGCACCGACGTCGGTGATGATGCGATCCGCCGTAGGCCTGCTGATGACGGTCGTAAGGATACTTGCCGCATTCATCGAGTAATCGCCGTATGCCTGCGCCTGCGAGGCGTCCATAAAGATATAGGTGCCCGGGCGGATCTCGGTGACGCCCTTTAAAATTTCAAAATCGTTGATGAGCGAAGGCGTTGAGCCGATACTAACGACGCGTGCGGGCAGAGCCAGCTCGCGCGCGATATCCGCAAACTCCAACGTGCGGCGCTGCGCGGCTAGGTGGATGCGCTCGCATTCGCTTTTATCGGCAGCCTTGTAGGAGTGGCCGTCGTGGGAGAATACGCCGCGAAATTCGATATTTTTGCAGCCTTTTAGAAATTTTATAAACGCCGCGAAATCTTGCTTTTCTACGAAGCCCGAGCGGTTTTCGCCCACTTCGATCTCGGCAAGCACGCAGGCCTTCGTGCCGCTGCGCTCAAAGGCGCGCTCTATCAGGCGCGCCTGCTCTATGCTATCTGCGCCGAAGCTTAAGTTTATCCCCGCGCGCAAAAGCGCGATGATGCGCTGAAATTTCAGCTCGCCCACGATCTCGTTTGCGATAAATATATCTTTCAGCCCGTTTGCCGCCATGATCTCGGCCTCGCCCGTTTTGGCGA
>CAUONQ010000088.1:0-5764 GCA_963456995.1 uncultured Campylobacter sp.
ATAGTTCATTATCTTAAATAAATAATAAAAATTCTAATTTAAAAAGATATGTTGGCGATAAATTTTATCTGCTTTGGATAAACTTCCACGATATCGATCTGCCACGGCTCGTCCGTATCGCAGCTCATCAGATAAAATTCCGCCGCCTTTAAAATTTTAGCCATCTTGACGCCCGTCACGCGCTCTACGGCATCGTAATCGCCGCTCGTAGCCTTCACCTCTATAAAGTGCAAAATTCCGTCTTTGCGCGCGATTATGTCGATCTCGCCGAAGCGGCAGCGGAAATTTCGCTTTAAAATTTCAAATCCTTCGCCGCGTAAAAATTCTGCCGCACGGTCCTCGCAGGCAAAGCCGAAAATGTATTCTTTTAAGCTCAACTTAGCTTTCGATCCTGATCATAAAAGGCTTTTGCGTGATGAAATTTTCGCCGCTAATTACGCTTATTGCGCGCTTGATATCCTTCTCGCAACACGTATGCGTCGTGAAAAACAGCGTCACTTCCTCGTCCGTTTTGAGCTTAGGCTTTTGCAAAAAGCTGTCGATCGAAAGATCGTTTAAGCTCATAATATTCGTAAGCTTCGCAAGCACGCCCTTTTCATCGCGCACGCGCAGTCTGAAATAATACTTCGTTCGGATCTGCTCGCTCGGCAGAATTTGCATAAAATTTTCGCTCGGCAAAATTTTATAGCCGAGCATCGGATTTTTATTATCGCGCGCAATGTCGATAAGATCGCTTATAACGGCGCTTGCCGTAGCGCTACCGCCCGCGCCCGGGCCGTAATACATACTCTCGCCAACGCAGTCTCCGTAGATGCTCACGCCGTTCATCACGCCATCGACTTTTGAAAGCATTTGATCCTTCGAAATGAGCGCGGGATGGACGCGCAGCTCGACTTTATTATCGCACGCGCGCTTGGCTACCGCAAGCAGCTTGATTATGAAGTCAAATTCGCGCGCAAAATAGATATCCTCCTGCGTGATCTCCTCAATTCCCTCGATCAAAATATCTTCCGGATCGCCGTGCACGCCGTATGCGATGCTAGCTAAGATCAGAAGCTTATGCGCTGCATCGAACCCGCCGATGTCAAAGCTAGGATCGGCTTCGGCGTAACCGAGTTCTTGAGCTCGCTTTAGCGCGTCTTCAAATTTCTCGTTTTTTTGCATCATATTCGTAAGGATAAAGTTGCTCGTGCCGTTTACGATGCCGATTATTTTTTCGATACGATTGGCGCTTAGCCCCTCGCGTAGGGTTTTGATGATCGGAATTCCGCCCGCTACGCTCGCTTCAAAGCCAAAAGGCGTATCGCCCGCTAGAGCCTGGAGCTTGTAGCGATGATAAGCCAAAAGCGCCTTATTTGCGGTAACGACCGCCTTTTTGCGCTTTAAAATTTCACTTACGATCTCATAGGGCTTTTCTACCCCGCCCATAAGCTCTACAAAAACGTCGATATCGTCGCGCTCGATGATACTCCCCGCGTCGCTGCTAAGCGGAATTTGCACGCCCCTTTTTTTGCTCGTATCGCGCACGAGCCCGATTACGGGCTCTATGCTAACGCCTGCGCGCGCAAGGATGATATCTTTGTTTTTGATCAAAATGTTTGCAACTTCGCTACCTACGGTGCCAACGCCTAAAATCGCTACCTTCATCAGATCTCTTTCAAATATTTTTTTATATTTCTAGCGGCCTGGCGGGTCCTGTTTTCGTTTTCGATAAAAGCGATCCGCACGTAATCGTCTCCCGCCGCACCAAAGCCCACGCCCGGGCTTACGGCGACGCGCGCCTTGGTAAGAAGCTGCTTGGAAAACTCCATACTCCTTAGATGAGCCGCCGCGGGCGGTAATTTCGCCCATGCAAACATCGACGCGCTAGGTTTTGCAATCTGCCAGCCCGCATCCGCAAAAGCGTCAATCAAAAAATTTCTACGCTTCTCATAGCTCGTGCGGATCTGCTCTACGCACTCCTGCGGTCCGTCCAGCGCGATCGTGGCGGCTACTTGGATCGGCGTAAACATGCCGTAATCAAACCACGACTTGATCTTTTTAAGCGCGGCTACGAGCTTTTTGTTGCCGCTAACAAAACCCACGCGCCAGCCCGCCATATTGTAGGTTTTAGAGAGAGTGTACGCCTCAACCGCGACGTCCTTTGCGCCCTGGACCTCAAAGATCGACGGCGTTTTGTAATCGTCAAAAGCGATCTCTGCGTAAGCGATATCGCTGATGATATAAAACCGCTCCTGCCGCGCCATCGCCACGAGCCGCTCGTAGAAGCTCTTTTGCACGACGACGGTGGTGGGGTTGTGCGGGAAATTTACGACGACGTATTTTGGGCGCGGAATGCTCTCGTCGAAGGTTTTTTGCAGATCGATGAAAAATTTATTCTCATTAAAATTTAAATTTTCATCATAGGCAAGCGGGATTTTAACGACGTTACCGCCCGCGATAATGAAGGCTTGAGTGTGGATCGGATAGGCAGGATCGGGCACCACCGCGACATCGCCCGGATTTACGATCGCGCTAGTTAGATGCACGAAGCCCTCTTTAGAGCCCATCACGGCGACGATCTCGCTATCGGGATCTAAGATCACGCCGTATTTGCGCTTATACCAATTCGCGCACGCAAGTCGCAGCTTGTAGATGCCCTGACTTACGGAGTAGCCGTGCGTTTTGTCCTTCTGCGCGCTTTCGCAAAGCTTGTCGATTATATGCTGCGGCGTCCTGCCGTCGGGATTGCCCATCGAAAAATCGATTATATCCTCGCCGGCTCTGCGCGCCGCCATTTTTATGGCATTGACCTCGGCAAAAACATAATTGGGCAAACGCTCGATTTTTGAAAAACGGATTTCGTCAAACATCTCAAACCTCTTATCTTAAAGTAATTTTCAAGCCCCATTTGAAATTTCGCGCCTTAAAAGCCGCGATCTGCTCGCGCCGCACGGAAGCTAAAATTTCAAGCCTTAGCGGCGATGCGGCGGCGCTTTTATATCGCTAAGGCGTTTAAAACCTTTGCCTCGCTAAAATTTTAAAACCGCGGAGGCGCGGAAGCGTTGATCGTTTAAATTTATCGCGTCGCGACCCTTTGCGGCGACATTTAAATTTACGTCCGATCAAAACGATAACGATCAAAGCTTCCGTTTTGCACGGCGCCGTGGACTACGCCTCTTAAATTTAGCGCTCTACCGCGGGCGCCCGCAACGTTTAAAATTTTATTCGCATCATTAAATTTTTACCTACGTCACTTGAAATTTTATCCAAGGCGGCGTAGTTCAAACCCTTTAAATTTACGCTCGCGAATTTAAATTTAAACCGAGCGCCGTAGCAAGCCGAAATTTACCCTCGATGGCGGCGAAGTTCTACGAGTGAAAAACTACGCGCGAGAGCGAAAATTTTACCACTTCTTGCCCTTGTTTAGGCGCAGAAACTCGTCGGCTGAAATTTTAGTGATATTGCCATCTTTGACATGGAATTTTTGAGTGTTTCTTTCGCTGAAAGTTACGTTGCCATCGGCTTTGCCGAGCTCAAACATCCCGTGGCCGGTAGAGATTAGCAGTTCCTCATCTCCTTGCGAAGCGACGACGTAAGGGGTATTTATGACCATCTCACGCTTCTTGCCACTTTTTAGATCGATGATGCCGATCCACATCTTACCGCGCGGGCTAAGCACAATATCTTTGCTGGGTGCTGGTTTGATTTGCGTGACGTTTTCATCGGTAGAATTTTCCTCAGTCTTAATGCTCGCGCGCTCAATCCTAATAGAGCGGTCCAGCGCATTGAGCGAGCTTAAATTTTCATCTGTAGCAGCGGCTGCGTTGGCATCTGACTTTAGTGCGAATTTTTCATCTGTAGCGTTGTGCGAAACGACGTCGATACCGATGTTTTCAAGCTTTTTTTGAGTGTTATTTACGATCGGAGCATCAGAATAGGTAGTTTTGTTTTGCTCCCATAAAAGCGAGCCCAAAAACTCGCCGAAGCTTTTATAAAGTCCGAAATAAAAGATCGCGCCTATGATTAATACCATTGCAAGCAGCCATAAAAGCCAACCGCTGCCGCTTTTATTAGGGCTAACTCTTTGACCATAAACCTGCTCGACTTTGGCCTTTTTAACGGGCGCAAAGCTCGCTTTGGCGCTCTCAAACTCGCTAAGCCAGTCCGATAGATCCAGCCCGAACTCGCGCTCTAAAATTTTAATGTAGCCCCTAACATTAAAATTTGCTAGCTTCTCGAAGTCTTTGTTTATTATGTATTCTAAATTTTGCGCGTCGATGCGCGTCGTGCGCGCAATCTCGATCAGATCCATAGATTTTAATTTATCTAGATCGCTGCTTTTTGGTTGCTGCGTTTGCTCCGGCTTCTCGGTTTGTTCCGCCTGCTCGTCCGTATTATTTAACTTCTCTTCTATTTCTTCCATTTAAAATTCCATCGCATAGTATCGCAAATGCCGCGCTTACGTTAAGCGAGTCCCAGCCTTCGCGCATCTTTATCGATACCGCGCAGTCGCATTTTTTAAGCGCTCTAGCAGGTATCCCCTCTTCTTCGTTCCCCATTACGAGTGCGTTTTTCGCGCCGAGCTTTAACTCCTTAAAGTTCGTCCCGTCCGCACTCGCGGCGTAAATTTCAAAGCCGCTCTGTTTAAGCTCATTTAGCACGCTAAGCCCGTCTGCGGCCTTAACGACGTTTAGCTCATACGCCGCACCCGAGCTTGCGCGCACTACGCCCGCCATATTTAGATTATTTGCAACGACGATCACGCTATCCGCACCCAAAGCATAGGCGCTGCGCATTATCGCACCGATGTTTCCGACGTCGGTAAGCCCGTAAAGGATCGGCACGAATTTATCGTCTTTGACGCTAGCTAGATCGCCGAAGCTAAACTCCTCCACCTCGGCTAAAAAGCCTTGATGGTTGCCGCCGCGAGCGAGGGCTTGAGCTTTTTTCGCATCGGCGCGCTCGATTTTTACGCCGGTCGCGGCGATCTTTTTAAAAATTTCTTTCTCGCACTCCTTTGCAAGGATGATGCGGATAAATTTCTGCGGATGCCGGTTTAAAAGGTGCAAAAACAGCTGCTTGCCGTAAATAATCATTTTGGGATTTTAGCGAAAAACGGTTAAAATATGACTTAGCATATCAAATTTTTATATATTTCTTTGGCGGGTTCGCCGCTGATTTTTGAGAGCAGTTTTGCTTTTATTTTCGGCGCGATCTCAAGCGACAAAATATCTTCCTGCGTGATTTTTTCAAAGCTTTTCTCGCCTACGCCGTCAATCACGACGCACCATTCGCCGTTTAAATTTGCGCCGTTTAGGCTAGATAGAACCTCTGCGGCGCTACCGAAAAATTTTGTTTCAAATTTTTTCGTAGCTTCTTTGATCGCAAAAATTTTGCGCTGCGCATCGATCCCCGCGATCTGCTCTATTAGCTTTACCACGCGCTTGGGAGATTCGTACAGCACGCACGGATAGGGGCTTTGCATTAAATTTAGGATCTGAGCTTTGCGCTGTGCGCCGTCATTATTCAAAAAGCCTAAAAAGCTAAATTCTTTCTCCACCAGCCCGCTTGCGGCGGCTGCAAGCAGCAGAGCGTTTGCGCCGCTAAGCACCTCGTAAGGCACGCCGTTTCGCTGCGCAAATTTTACGAGCGCAATTCCCGGATCGCTGATGCAGGGCATGCCTGCGTCGCTTACATATGCGCAAGCTTTTTCGCGCAGAAGCGCCGGATTAAAGCCAGCGAAAAACTCCGCTTCGTTGTGCGTGTGCAGAGAGTAAAACTG
>CAUONQ010000089.1:0-5733 GCA_963456995.1 uncultured Campylobacter sp.
TGCGAAACAGAATTGTGATTATACAAGAGCGATGCTTAAAGGGGGCTGAATAATTGGTGAAAAATGAGGAGTTCTTAAACGAAGAAAAAATTCACAAAAAGGGTAAAATTTTAAAGAAAAACGCCAAATGAAAAAGCGAGGAAATTTAAAAGTAATCAAATCCAACGTAGCTTTCGCATACAAAATTCTACTTTTAAAATTCCATCATAATTTAAAATTTCTAAAATTCTAATACGCCATCAGCTTCGCGCCGAATGCACCGCGCACCAAGCTCTCGCTTTTATTTGCTAGCCTATCCATCATCTTTTCATACGCCGAAGGTTCCTGCCAGATCGGATCTACTACGCCGCTAGCCTTTATGAGCGCGCTCTTAGCGTCCTCTAAAGAGCCCACCTCGTCGATAAGTCCGACGCCTTTGGCGCCGCTAGCTAAAAATACTCGCGCATTCGCCCACGTATCGCGCTTTCTAAGATCTAGCGAGCGCGCCTGCGCCACCTCGCGTGTAAATAGCTCATAGCTCTCATCCACCAGAGCTTGCAGGCTCGCGCGCTCCGCGTCGCTCCATTTTCGCATCATCGTTCCCGCTTCTTTGAGCTCGCCCGCTTTGACGATCTGTTCGGCAAACCCCAATTTAGCTGCCGCTTCGCTCACGTCTAAGCCCTGCATGATCACGCCTATGGAGCCGATGAAGCTGCCCGGATTTGCGTAAATTTTACTCGCCCACACGCCGCCTAGGTAGCTGCCGCTCGCCATCGTGCCCTTAGCGTAGGCGACGACCGGCTTGCGCGAGTTTAGGGATTTGATGGCCAGCGAAATTTCTACGCTCGGGCTTAGCGCGCCGCCGGGGCTGTCGATCAGCAGAAGCACTCCTTTGATCTCCTTGTCGTTTTTCAGGGTTTCGATCTTTTCTAAAATTTCGCTATCGTCCATTATCGCGCCGCTTAATGAAAGCTGAGCGAGATTCGCGCCCTTTTGTTGCGCGCTTTCGCCGCCTGCGAAAATCAAAAACAAAATAAGCAGAAAAATCAAGGATTTAAAGTATTTGTTGATAAACCCAAGCACGGCGCCGATCGGCGCAAAGATATTCTTTAGAAATTGCATTTCATTCCTTCGATAAAAAGTGATTTTGCGTTTTTGCTCTGCAAAATGAGCTGTAGCGGTAGCTGAGCTTTGTCGCACTCAATGCCTTCAAAAACGGCGATGTCAGCGAGCTTGCCGGCTCTCAGCTCACCTAAGCTTAACCCAAGCGCGGCTGCCGCATTTCTCGTCGCGCCTAAAAGTAACACCCGTGCCAGTTCCGCCAGGCCCAGCTCGTCGTGCATCATTAAATTTGCGCGTAGCTCGTCTAAAAAGCTTAAGCTAAAATTCGAGCTAAGCCCGTCGGTAGCGATGTTGTAATTAAGTCCGCTTGCAAGCAGCTTTTTAAAGCTTAGCCGCTTTTTGCTAAGCAGGCGGTTGGAGCGCGCGCAATGCGTGATCGAGTGAAGCTTCTGATCAAAGATACTAAAATCATCCACCCACACGCAATGCGTAAAAAGCGTACGAAGCCCGCTAAAATGCGCTACGAAGCTCTGCGGCGAGTAAAAAGGCGCGGGCGTTAGGTTAAATTTAGCAAGCCAAGTTTTAAATTTGCCGCGACCCGTGCGCAGCCACTGTCGCTCATAAGCGCTCTCCATAAAATGCGTGCTTATAGCAAGTCCGTTTTCGCGGGCAAGCTTCGTCGCAAACTCTGTAATCTTCGGGTGCGTCGAATACGGCGAGTGCACCGACACGGCGGGGATGAAAAGCGAGTTTGCGAGCGCCTTTGAGCGTTCAAAACGCTGCTTAAATTTCAAAATATTCTCCGCCACAGCGTCCTTGCTCGCGCCTAAAATTTCATTAAAAAACACGGTTCTAATGCCGCTTTGCGCGCAAGCTTCAGCCTCGCCGCCGAAGCTTGAAATTTCGCCGATCGTGCCCACGCCGCTTCGCATCATCGCGGCGATCTGCTCCAAAATCAGCCGTCCGCGCGCCGCAGCGTCAAGCTGCTGACGCGAAGCGATGACGCTACCTAGCCAGTCCAAAAAATCTCCGTAACGCAGCGAGCCTTTGTTTGCGCTAAATTCCAAATGCACGTGCGGATTTATAAACGCAGGCATCGCTATGTCGCCGCTAAAGTCCAAAATTTCGGCTTGCAGATATTTTCGCGCCGCGCTTGCAAAGGAGCAAACCTCGATTATTTTCTCGTCAAAGACGATCGCGCCCTCTTTTAAAATTTTAAAATTCTCATCGCAGGAAAGAATCCACTTCGCCCTTAAAATTCTCATCGTTTTCCTTATCTAAAACAGCGCGTGATTTTAGCATAAAATTCTATTTCGCGCTAAATTTAGAGATAAAATTTTATCGCTTGAGTTTGAGCGGGCAAATTTGGCGCCATAGTAAAAAATAAGCTCGCTTTGGTTATAATTTTTGCTTAAATTTCAAAGCAAGGACGCAAAAATGAAAATTATGGTGATTCAAGGACCGAATATCAATATGCTTGGTATGCGCGAGCCCGCTATTTACGGGGTTATGAAGATGGAGGACATCCATAAGCAGATGAAGGCGGTCGCCGATCAAAGCGGCAACGAGATCGAGTTTTTTCAAAGCAATTTCGAAGGCGAGATCGTCGATAAGATCCAAGAATGCTTTGGCACCTGCGACGGCATCATCATCAACCCCGCCGCCTACACGCACACTTCGCTCGCTATCCGCGATGCGCTCGCCGCAGTCAGTCTGCCCGTGATCGAGGTGCATATCTCAAACATCGCTCGCAGGGAGGAGCTTAGACAAAAAAGCCTAATAGCACCCGTGACTGCGGGTCAAATCATCGGTTTCGGTCCCGTGGGATACCATCTGGCGATGATCGGAATGATTCAAATCTTTGAGCAGATCAAGGCAGCCAGAGCCGAGCAGAAAGCCAAATAAGTTTGGGATTAAATTTGAAAAATTTTATCCTAAAGGACGAAAACGCCGTTTACCACGAGTGCGGATACAGCTGCGACAACGCGATATTTTTGAGCCTCGGTGGGCGCAAATTTTTCCTCACCGATGCGCGTTACAGCATCGAGGCACGCGAGCTTTGCAAAGATACCGAAGTGATCGAGGTCGAGCGAAATTTGATAAAAGACACGCGGCTGTTTTTGCGAAAGGCGGGCGTAAAGGAGCTTAGCTACAACCCGTACGATTTTAGCGCGGGCGAGTGGGAAGCTCTAAGCAAAGGGCTTGTGATAAGATTTAAGGCGCGGGCGAATTTTTCGCAAATTTCGCGCATAGTAAAATCAGAAGACGAGATAAAAATTTTAAAGCAAGCGGCGCAGCTAGGCGCGGAAAGATTTGACGAATTTGCCGCGTTCGTGCGCGCCGAGGGCGAAGGCATGAGCGAGGAGGAGTTGTTTTTTAACGCCGAGCTCATCTTTAAGAAAAAGGGCGAGCTCGCGCTTAGCTTTTCGCCTATCGTCGCGATCAACGAAAACGCCGCAAAAGCACACGCATTGCCCGGTAAAAAGCGTTTACGGCAGGGCGATTTGCTCCTGCTTGATGCGGGGGTGAAATTTAATCGCTACTGCTCCGACAGGACGCGCACGGCGTGCTTTGACGAAAATTTTAACTTCGGCAAGGAGCAAAATTTTAAAAACGCCAAACGGCAAGAAATTTACGAGATCGTAAAAGAGGCGCAAGCTTTGGCGATCGCTGCGGTCATGCCTGGCAAAAAGGCGAGCGAGATCGACGCGGCGGCTAGGGATTTTATCGCCTCTCAGGGCTACGGCGAAGCTTTTTTTCACAGCACCGGACACGGCGTCGGAGTCGATATCCACGAGCTTCCGTTCATCTCAAAGCGCGGAGATACCGTGCTAAAAGAGGGCATGGTCTTTAGCGTGGAGCCTGGGATTTACTTGCCCGGCGAGTTTGGCGTGCGCATCGAGGACGTCGTGGTCGTGCGCGAAAACGGGGCTGAAATTTTATGAGAGTAGCTCGGGTGAACTTGCGACTTAAAGAAAATGGATTTTACGAGTGCACGGACGCGCTGTGCGTCGTAAAAAGCGCCGTTTTTCCGATGAGGCGCTGCGAGCGCGGAAATTTTAAAAATTTATACCTGCTTGGGCTCGGTGGGAATTTAGGAGATGTCAGGCGGCGCTTCGAGCGATTTTACCGCGTTTTACAAAGCGATACGCGCTTTTTCGTGGCGCAAAATTCCTTGATTTTAAAAAACAGGCCGTTCGGCTTTTTGCGGCAGGAAAATTTTTTAAACGCCGTAATGCTCGTGCAAAGTTCCCTAGCGCCGCTTGCGCTGCTTAAGATTATGCAGCGCGCGGAGCTGAAATTTGGGCGAAAAAGAAGCTTCAAAAACGCGCCGCGCACGCTGGACGTGGATATTTTATATGCAAGCGCAAAGGTGCGTGCCTGCGAACGGCTCGCGCTGCCGCATCCGGGTGTTTGCGAGCGCATAAGCGTGATTTTGCCGCTTGGAGAGATGAAATTTAAAAGAGGACTGATATGCAAACTAAAATCGTAAATTTTTTAAGCGCCAAGGGCGGGGTTGGCAAAAGCGTGATCGTGGCAAATTTCGGCGAAATTCTAAGCGAGCAGGGCTACCGTACGGCGATCATCGAAGCGCCAAATTTAAACAATCAAGAGATCATCTTAAACGCTTTGCAAAGAAAGAGGATTTCACTGCCAAGCGCTGTCGCGGTAAAAATTTCGCAAAATTTAACGCTCGTCTCGCCCGCGCTTGCTTCACAAAATCCCGTGTCCTCACAAAATTCTGCAAATAGCACAAATTCTACGGCGCAAAATTCTATCAAAAACGTAAGCTCTAGCGCAGACGATTACGTCATGCAAAATTCTATGGGTAGCGCACAAAACCGGGAGGGCGACGAAAGTCTTAGCTCGCGCAATTACGCGCAAAAACTCACGAGCTCTGATGGCAAAAACAACTCAGAAAATTCCACTGCTTCAAATTCAATAGTAAACGCTACAAAAAATTCTACAAATTGTGCAGCCAAAAAGCCGCAAAATTGCGAAGATGGATGGAATTTTACAGAATCAGAAAGCCTAGAGAATTTTAAAAGCGACGATTTCACCAAGCAAAATTCAACCCCTGACGAGAATTCTCAAAATTCCGCGAATGAAGATGCAATGAAAAATTCCGCCCGCTCATCAAATCCCGAAGAAGCAGGAAATTCCGCGAGTGCAAAATCTCACGAAAGCCCCGCTCACTTCGCAAGCGAGCTGAAAGAGGCGGGAATCTTCGATTTTATTTTGATAGACGCGGGGCTTGAGTATCTTGGAGATTTTTTGAGCATCGGCGACAAAAATATCGTGCTGTGCGCGAACGAGCCCTGCTCGATAAGCAACACCTACGCGCTTTTAAAAACGCTTGGGGCGAGCAAAAAAGAGGTTTTGTTTTTGCTAAATTTCACCGCGAGCGAGGATGATGCCGTGATGATCTACGACAATCTAAAGTCGGTCGCGCACCGCAATATAAGCGAGCTGGGCTTTAAACTGCTAGGCTTTGTGCCGTTTTGCAAACAAGTAGCCATCTGCTCACAAAATCGCGCGCTTTTTAACTCGCACTATCCGTTTTCACCCGCTACCATCGCGCTTAGACAGAGCGTCTCGCGATTTTTAAGCAAACAGGGCTGCGAGCCGATCGATATGAGCGCTTACCGCGGCGTCGGCGGATTCTTACGAAAGCTTAGCAACCTAGTATGA
>CAUONQ010000090.1:0-5726 GCA_963456995.1 uncultured Campylobacter sp.
CCTTAATTTTGACATTTTATTTTGATAATTCTAGCGTAAATTTAGGTTAAATTTTGAAGGCGGTTTATTTTGTATGTCGAAATTCTATGGAAAAATATGAGAGATTAAATTCGGCGGCGAATTAAAATTTAGAAGTACGCCGAGCCCCGTAGAGCCCGGCTAAATTTTAAAATAGCTCTTAAATTTAGAAGCTATCGTCTCTTTTTTCAAAGATTAGATGCAGCACGTAGGTCACGGCGAAGGTCACTGTGCTAGGCACGATCCAGCCGAGCATCGAGTCGTAAAACGGCATCATCTTCACAAACGACGTCACAAGCGGCACCGAAATCCCCAAAATATCAAGTCCGTTTATGACGCCCTCGACGACGCAAACATAGACGCAGGCGCGGTAAATCAACTTGCTCGAATCGATCCACGGATTAATCAGCGAGAGGATTATCAGCATGATCGAGATCGGATAGATGGCGACGAGCACGGGGATGGAGCCTTTGATGATAGTCGTAAGGCCGAAATTTGCGACTCCAAAGCCGATCACGCACCAAGCGATCGCCCAGGTTTTATATTTGATCTTGCCTTTCGTAAGCTCCTCGAAGTATTCGCTAGCCGAGCTTATAAGGCCCAGCGTCGTGGTGATGCAGGCTAGGAAAAACGCGCTGCCTAGGATCACTACGCCCACTCTTCCGAAGTAATGATCGCTTACTCGCGACAAAAGCTCCGCTCCGTTGATATTCGGCGTATCTTTGAAAAGCTCTGCGGAGGTCGCGCCCAGATAGCCTAGCATAAAATATATCGTCATCAGTATGACGCCCGACATCATTCCTGCTTTTATCGTGGAGGTTACAAGGTGCTTTTCGTCGCTTACGCCGGTTGCTTTAATGGCGTTAATTACGATGATTCCAAATGCCAGCGATGCAAGCGCATCCATCGTCTGATAGCCCTCTACGAAGCCTTTTGCTGCGGCGTGATCGACATACTCTCCGCTAGGAGCGACGAAACTTCCGATCGGAAACAAAAATCCCGCGCCGAAAAGTAGCAAAATAAGCGCCAAAAGTATCGGCGTAAGGTATTTTCCTAGTAGATCGACGAGCTTTGAAGGGTTCATGCAGATATAATAGTTCAGCGCAAAATATGCCGCAGAATAAACAAATAGCCAAATTTGAAGGCGCTCTTCCGCAATAAAAGGCTTAATCGCGATATCAAAAGGCATATTTGCCGCGCGCGGTATCGCAAAAAGCGGTCCAATAGTAAGATACAAAAGCGCGGTAAAAACGATCGCAAACACGGGATCTATGCGGCGTACCAGACTCTGAAGTCCCTTGGCGCGCGCGATCCCCGCGACGCCAAGCACCGGCAGAAGCACTGCTGTAGCGCAAAAAAACATTATTGCTATATAAAAATTCTGCCCGGATTCCCTACCGAGACCCGGCGGAAAAATAAAATTTCCCGCACCGAAAAACATCGCAAATAGCGTAAGCGATATCGTCAAAAACTGGCTTCTACTAAGCTTGCCCTTCATCTTAAACCTTCTTTAAATAAAGTGAAATTTGTATTATAGTTATAAATGTTTAAAGCATATTTAAATTTAGCTCGAATTTAGCCGCAAACCCTCTGTCTCGTGATTTTTAATCCCGCAAGCAGCGCACGAGGCGGCTAAAATTTTAAAAATTTTAAGTATAATTTCGCAAAGCTTGAGGCTAAATTTAAGCGAAAATGAGCGAGGATAAAAATGGCGAAAATTAAAACCACGATTTTTGAGTGTCAGCACTGCGGCAATCAGCAAAGCAGATGGCTCGGCAGATGTCCCGACTGCGGCGCATTCGATAGCTTCGTCGAGCTCAAGCCCGCTCAGATCAAAGCGCTAAAAGAGATCGAGGGCGAGCTTGCCCGCGCCTCGTCCGCAAGCGCCAAAGCGATCAGCGAGATAGAAATCGAGCAAATTTCACGCATCGACACCAAGGATAGCGAGCTAAATTTAGTCCTCGGAGGCGGCGTCGTGGAGGGCTCGCTCGTGCTAATCGGCGGCAGCCCCGGTATCGGAAAATCCACGCTGCTGCTTAAGATCGCGGCAAATTTAGCAAGCGGCGGCCGTGCGGTGCTTTACGTAAGCGGCGAAGAGAGCGCTAGCCAGATCAAAATGCGCGCGCAGCGGCTAGGCGCGATAAGCGAGCAGCTGTTTTTGCTCACCGAGATAGATCTAAGCGCCGTGCTTGAAGAGGTGGAGCGCAGGGATTATAAATTTATCGTCATCGACAGCATCCAGACGCTTTTTAGCGACAAGGCCTCCTCTGCGCCGGGCTCGATCACGCAGGTGCGCGAGATCACCTTCGAGCTGATGCGACTTGCCAAGGCGCGCGGGATTTCGATCTTCATCATCGGCCACATCACCAAAGAAGGCTCGATCGCGGGCCCGCGCATATTAGAGCATATGGTGGACGTGGTGCTGTATTTCGAGGGCGATGCGAGCAAGCAGCTTAGAATTTTGCGCGGTTTTAAAAACCGCTTCGGGGCTACGAGCGAGGTGGGGATTTTCGAGATGGGACCGCACGGGCTCGTCAGCGCAAAGGACGTCGCGAGCAAATTTTTCACGCGCGGCAAGGCGGTAAGCGGCTCGGCGATAACGATTACGATGGAGGGTACGCGCGCGCTCGTCGTGGAGATCCAAGCGCTCGTGTGCGAGAGCGGCTACCCCAAGCGCAGCGCCACTGGCTTTGATAAAAACCGCCTCGATATGCTTCTAGCGCTACTTGATCGCAAGCTTGAGATCGGGCTTGGCGGATACGACGTCTTCGTAAACGTAAGCGGCGGCGTAAAAATCACCGAAACGGCGTGCGATCTCGCCGTCGTCGCGGCGATCGTAAGCAGCTTCAAAAACCGTCCGATCAGCAAAGAGAGCGTCTTCATCGGCGAGGTGAGCCTAAACGGCGAGATCAGAGAGATCTTCAACCTCGATGCGCGCCTGAAAGAAGCCGCGATGCAGAAATTTAAAAACGCGATCGTCCCGATGAAGCCGCAAAACGCGCAGGGACTTAAAATTTTTCACGCTACTGAGATCACGCAAATTTTAGATTGGATGTGAGACGGCGCGCTTCTTAGCCTCAGTTTAGCAGAGGGCGCGGGCGGGCGAAAATGAGTTTTGAGCGACAAGGGGCGCGTTGCTTTTGCATGGGAGCGGCGAGGGGCGCACGCAGACTTATCGCTTTTTGCATAAACTTAGAGATCGGTGCGAGCGAGCGAAATAGGCTTTATAGGGTGCGATATTTAAAATTTTACGTATCGCAGCGGCTTTAAAATTCGCCGAGTTTTAAAAACGAAACGACGCTGCGAAGCCGCATGAACGCGAGCGAAGCTATAAAATTTCATTTGAGTTTTAAAACGGCGCGACGACGGTGCGGTTAAAATTTAATCATTCGCGCCGCATCCCAGGCCAATATAAGGCGAGTGCTTTGCGGCGCAAATTTTAAAATTTTGCCGCAATGTGGCGCAAAGCCGAGCCGGATAGGTCCTTGCGTCGCGCAAAATTCTATCGCGGCGCACAGGACGTATCGCATAGGGCTAAGAGCCGATAAAATTTTAGCGGCGCCAAGCTCTCATGCGCGGGTGCAGATACCACAAGCAAAGTATCGCGCGCCGAGCCGAATGGGCGCCGCCGTAGTACGTCGCAACCCGAAAAGGCTTGCTAGCAAGACGCTATGCAAGCCAAAGCGCACAGTTCTGCCTCACATAGCCAAAAGACAGAGCCTGAGAGGCGGCAAGATAGCAACGCAGCGAGAGCGCGATGAAATTTTAACGCAGGCCGCATAAGCCGTCGGCAAAGCCTAATTCTACGGACAGGCTCCGCGGATAAAATTTCGCAAATTTAGCGCGGATAAAATTTCATAAAATTTAAACGGAAAGGTGCGTATGAGCCCAAACGTAATCGTCAAATTCGTCATTTTGTTTTTCATCAGAGCGCAAAGCTTAAACGTCAAATTTAGCAGACTCGACGCCGTCGTGTCGCGCGCTTACGCCAAATATGGGGTGCTGTTTAAGCTCAGCGTGCCGCTACTTGCAGCAGCATCGGCGTTTGCGCTGTTTAATCTATACGATTTTGCCAAAGCAAACTATGCGCTGACGATCTTTTTGCTCGCTTTGGGCTCGCCGCTGCTTGCGTACGGCTTTTTTAAGGCGATAAAATCGGCGATGACCTTCGCGCTATTTGTGATCCCCTTTGCGGCGGTGTTTGCGATCATCGCGGTGACGGGCGCGGAAAAGCTTGATAACTCGCTAAATTTCAACATCGTCTTTCCGCTGTTTTTCACCATCGTGTGGTTTGCGATGTCGGTGATCGCCGATGAGGACGTGGCGCAGATCATGAATAAGATCGTATCGAAGCTCTCCACACTTTTCGTGACGATTTTCATTCTTTACAACTACGAGACGCTGCACGGGATTTTAACCGCGGGCGCGGGAGGGTATCGCGCGGACAGCGACGAATTAAACGCACTTGATCTGGTGTTTATGACGATTAGATTTTTTACGCTGCCTTCGATTTTTACGCTGATGATTTTTGAGATCAAGGATTATCTTTTTACTAGATACGGCGCGTTCGTGCAGGCTCAGCAGGAGCGCATGGAGGATTTAAGAGGCTCCAAGAGTTCAGAGTAAAATTTAAAGATTAGCTCAATCTATCTTTGCGCGCCGTAAACGGTCGCAAATACTAAAGATTGCGACCGCCGTGTGCACGCTGGCTTAGGCGCGGCAGTGGGACCAATAAAATTTGAAATGAAATTTTAGACAAAATTTTGAGATGGAATTTTAATGACGCACCGCTTATGCGTGGGTTAGGATTTAAAGCCGTAAAGCTTCAAATCCACGCCCTGCGTTAAATTTAAAATTCTAAAAGAAGCTGTATATGTCGTCTAAAAGGAAGTATTTTTTATCGACGGTGCCTTTGTAGAAAGGCTCGAAAGTATCGTTATACGCCTTTTTGAAAAAGCCCTCTTTGCTAAGCGAAATGAGCGCTTGATTAACGGCTTCTACGAGATCTGCGTTGCCTTTTTGCATCGCGATGCCTAAAAATACGTTCTCGCCAAGACTTTTGATATTAACCTCGACGCTAGGATCTGCGACCGGATAGACCATCACAAATAGATTATCGTCGCACGCGCCGTCGATCTCGCCGCTCTTTAACCGCTTGTAGCAATCGGAGGAATTTTTGCAATACACTAGATTGTAGCCGCCATCCTTTTGCATAAACGCTTCGCCCGTCGAGCCGCGGATGACGCCTACTTTTTTACCTCGTAGATCGCTCATTTTTTGGATATTGTCGCTTTTTCTGGTTAAAACTCCGGAATTTACCGAAAGATAGGGCATCGAAAACTCATAATTTTTCTTTCTCTCCTCAGTAACGCTTGCAGCCGCGATAAGCATATCTGCCTGATTATTTTGAATGGACGGAAAGCGCGCTTGCGCCGATACCGGTATGAGCTCGATCCTGCCGCCGGTATCGCCTAAAATTTTGCCTCCGATTGCATTAGCAAGCTCTACGTCAAAGCCCTCAAAGCCGTTATCCGTGACCCTACTAAACGGAGGCTCATTTTCATAAACGGCGATACGAATGACTTTACTCTGCTTTATTTGGCTTAAAGAATTCGCAAGCGCAAAGATGCAAGATAAAAGAATTAAAAACAGTGATTTTTTCATTTCAAATTCCTTTTTTATTAAAAAAAGCTGTAAAGATCGTCAAG
>CAUONQ010000091.1:0-5716 GCA_963456995.1 uncultured Campylobacter sp.
GATCTAAGGCGCGTAGACTGCATTATAATTAGAATTTAATATTTAGATAAATTCTATCTTTCCGCTAAGATCGCACACGCCCTGATTCCAAACCGCCGAGCTTACGAGCACGTCCGCGCCGGTAGCTGCAAACTCTGCGCAGTTATTTTTATTTATGCCGTCGGCGGCGCAAATTTTAATCTGCGGCGCCGTCTCATCGCGCCTCAAAACGCAGGCTCTAAGCTCGCCCGGGCTCATCTTATCGCACATTATCGCATCGGGTGCGTAGCTTAAAAGCTCGCTAAATTCGCGCTCGCTCGCCACTTCGATCATGATCTTTCGCTCGGGCGCACGCTCCTTAAATTTAGCGATCTGCGCGCAAAACTCGCTAAAGCTCGCAAACGCGCGGATATGGTTTGAAAAAAACAGGATGCTATCGTGCAGCCCCAAGCGGTGCATCGTTCCGCCGCCCGCGATCAGCGCATTTATGCAAAGCTCCTTCGCAAAAGGAAAGCTCTTGCGCGTCGCGCCCAGCACGCAGCGCGGATTCGCCTCTCGCATCAGCGCAACCATCTCGTGCGCGTAAGTCGAAATTTTGCAGGAGTACTCAAACACGATCTGAACGATCTTCCAAGCCTTATGCAGGCTCTCGAAGCTTCCTCGTGCGCTAAAAATTTCATCCCCCGCGCAAAATGCGCTTCCCTCGCGCGCTAGATGCTGCGTCTCGCAACCAAAGCGCGCCGCCACCTCGCGCGCGATCTGCCCGCCGCTAAAGATCAGATCCTGCCTCGTTACGATCGAAAGCCTCGCAGGCGCTTTTAGATCCACGAAGCCCTGCAAAAGCTCGGTCGTAAGGTCCAAAAATGCACCGTCGCTAGCGATAAGATCGTCGATTTTACTCTGCGAAATAAACATCTCTAGCCTACGAAGTGAATTTTAGCGGGCTCAAAGCGCGAGTGCGCCTTTGTGACGCGAGACGGAAAGCCCAAAGGCATAATGCAAAATGCCTCTAAATGCCCAGGCAGATCCAAAATTTCTCTTACGCGCTCCATTGCGTAAATATCGGGTGCTACGCCCAGCCACGTAGTGCCAAGCCCCAAATGATGCGCCGCCAGCCAGAGATTTTCTGCTGCACAAGCGCAGTCGTAGCGAGCGTAGGGCTGGAATTTTAAGCCGCTTTTGCGCGTGCAGACCACGATCGCAAGCGGCGCATCCTTCGTGCAGCCGCCGTAGGTGCCTACGCTGCTAAGTAGCGTAAGCGCGGTGCGGTCGCGCACTACGTAAAACTCCCATGAGCGTTGGTTGCTCGCGCTAGGGGCTTGCATCGCGGCTTTTAGTACGAGCTCGATTTGATCGTCGCTCGGCATTTTCTCGGTCAAGTTTCGCACGCTCGTGCGTGTAAAAATTTCATTCATCGCTGCTCCTTTAAATTAAATTTCTAAATTCCGCTTTTTGCGAGCGGTAAAAAATGGAATTTAGAAGTAAGCTTGCCGCTGCGTTTGCTTGAGCCTTGCTTACACTTTACGCTTATTTAGGCACTACGCGGCGGCCGATGCGCGCAGATTTGGTTTATTTGTCCGGGTGCACCTCTTTTTGCATCGGAGAGCGCGCGAAACTGCGATAAAATTTCAAACCTCATCACTAAAAACCCGCCGCAGAGGATAGCTGCACGAACTTAATTCAATCGAAATTTCGCTCACGAGCAAGCTCGCGACCCGCCCGTTTAAAACTTTAAGCCCAAATCGCTTATTACGATCTGTCCGCTAAAACGGCGTGCCGTATACATAGATATGCACGTATAGCTCGCGCGGTCTTTAAATTACATCTCGCGCAGGCTCTGCGCAGAGCCTGCGCCGAGCTTTGCGGATAAAATTTTATTCTTTGCGGCAAATGAAATTTCACCTTCGCGCCGAGCAAATTTTATCTTCGTCGCCCGGTAAAATTCCGCTTTCGCCGCTTTTAAATTTTAACCGCGCGCGCGCCGCAAAGCACCCACCGCGCCATACCGCACGCAGAGCGCGCTCGGATCACAAGCTCAAAATATCCAAAATTTAACCGCAAAACACGACCAGGCGGAGCCGCACTCCGAAGCGCTATGAAATTTTAACCGCCTAAGCCTGCTTGCTTATCAGCCTGCGCACGACGTAGCTTGCGATGAAAAGCCCGAAACTAGCGGTCACGCCCATGAAGCTGCCCATCGATTTGACGCGCGGCGGCTCGCTCGAGCAAACGACGTCAAAATCGCCCGCAAAGCCGCGCTTTCGCAGCTCATATCTGATCTTGCGCGCGAGCGGATCGCCTTGCGTCTGCCAGATTGAGCGGATTTCGATTTTAGAGGGATCGAGCCTCTTTGCGCCGCCCATCGAGCTTATGAAGCCAGCGCCCGCCTCGCTGCAGCGCAGCGCAAGAGCGATCTTAGCATTCACGTCGTCGATAGCGTCGATTACGAAATCAAATTGTGCCAGATCAAATTTAGATAAAAATTCCTCATCGATCCTAGCGACGATCGGCGTCACGTCTTTAAATTTGCGCGCGAAAACCTCGCATTTTAGCTCGCCTAGGCACTCGCTTCCAAGCTGGCGGTTTTGGTTGGTGATCTCGAAGCGATCGCAATCGATCACGCTTAGATTTACCGCGCCGCTGCGGTATAGCGCCTCTATCGCCGCTCCGCCCACGCCGCCGCAGCCGCAGATTAAAATTTTAGCGCTTTGAAGCCTTGCAAAATCCTCGCCGAAAAGTAGGCGCGAGCGCGAAAAGCGGTCTACTACGACCTCACTCATCGTTTTTCATCCACTTTTCTAGCGCGCTCATCTGCTCGTACGCGGTCAAATTTAGCTTGATCGGACTTAACGTCGCCCGCCCCTCAAAAAGTGCCGAAATGTCACTATTTTCGTTCTTGCTCGCATCGAAGTCTAGCGTAGATTTGCCGAGCCAATAATACTCCATCCCGCGCGGATTGCGATTTAGCTGCGCGTCGGTGGAGTAGAGCTTCTCGCCGCAGGGCGCGACCGTTAGTCCCTTAAAATCTTGCTTTGAGACGGCAGGAACATTTAAATTTAAAAACTGCTTCGGCGGTAGCGGAAAGCCGTTTTTGAAAATTTTTTCCACCAAATCAACCGCAAGCTCGCATGCGAGATCAAACCCGTATCGCTGCAGCGAGTCCGCGACGTAAAACTGGCTCACTGCAAGCGCTGGAATGCCTTGCAAAACCCCCTCCATCGCGCCTCCGCAGGTGCCCGAATAGGTCACGTCCTCCGCGACATTGGCGCCGTGATTTATGCCGCTTATCACAAGATCGGGCTTGCGGTTATACAGCGCGCGAAGCGCCAAATACACGCAGTCTGCGGGCGTAGCGTCGTCGAGTTTAAAAAATCCGTCGTCGAGCTTTACAAATCTAAGCGGGCGCGCGAGCGTGAGCGAGTGCGAGCATGCCGATTTTTCCGAGCTCGGCGCTACGATGGTAACGTTTGCGACCGATCTTAGCGCGCTTGCAAGTTCTAAAAGCCCGCGCGCTTCGAATCCATCGTCATTGGTGATTAAAATTTCTTTCATATTCTCTCTTTAGCTAAAATTTCACGACAGGCCTATCGGAACGGAATTACGTCTGTAAAAATCTAACGCTCAATTCTTTACTATGCAAAAATTGCTACTTAGCTTGCGTGGCATAAAATTCCGTCGTGCCAAATTTTTTCACAAAAATTCCATCACGAAACTTAGATCACAAAATCCATAGAAAAATTCCGTCTTTTCGCTACGAAATTTTATCTTTTTTCACTACAAATTTTATAGCCTGCCACGTAATTTCATCGCCTAAATTTCGCTTTCGAAATTCCTTAAATTTGGTGGTCGTGCTCCGCAACTCGCCACAAAATTTCGCCTTTTAAATTTTTCGCGCCTATGCAAATCTGCGGCATAAAATTACGCTAGACTTATCTATAACCCTGCTTTGCGGCATATCTCCTCGCTTACTTGCGAATCAAGTAGGTGCGAGCTCGGATAATCGTAGAAAAATCGGTGCACTTCACGCACTCCGCTTCGCAATAAAGCTCGCGTACTAGGTGCGTTGCAGTCATTTTCGGTAATATCCTTGGCTAGCAATTTGAGATATTTTTGCCGATCGGAGCTTTTCAGGCTCGCCCAGCCGGGGCTTAGCGAGTAGGCGTAGATCAGATCGCCTCCTTGCGCGCTGATTTCTTCTAGGATCGCAAATTGCGCGACCTTAACGTGGGGCTTGGCTCCGCCTACGTCCGCTGCGATCTCGCTTGCCGCTGCGCGCGCGATAACCGCCGGATCGCCTATTTGGCTAAGCGCCTCGAAGTGCGCCGTTTTAGCGGGGTCTTCGGAGATCTGCTGTTTTTGATACCCGGGCGAGCCGCCGCAGCCGCAAAGCAAAAGCGCAAATACCCCCGCTGCGGTTAAAATTTTAAAATTTTTCATCTTAAATCCTTTGTCGGCTTAATTTTAGCACATTTTGATATAATTGCCAAAAATTCATAAAGGCTAAATTTGAAATACCTAATCTCCTGCTTAGAGCCCTCGGCGAACCTGCATTTTAAAGAGGCTCTAGCGCATCTTAAAAAGCTCGATCCCGCTTGCGAGATTTGCGGAATTTTCGATGAAAAACTTGGCTCGCCGATATATAAAAGCAGCGAGTTTTCGGCGATGGGCTTTGTTGAAATTCTGCCGCTGATTTTAAAGGCTAGGCGCGCCGTAGCGCAGATGACGCGGCTTGCGGCGGAGTGCGATCGCGTGCTACTCATCGACTCGCCCGCGTTTAATCTGCCGCTTGCTCGCGCGATCAAAGAAAGCGGCGCGCGCGCGGAAATTTCATATTATATCCTGCCGCAGGTTTGGGCGTGGAAGCCGCGCAGAGCGGAGAAGCTGAAAAAATTCTGCGATAATCTGCTCTCCATCTGGCCTTTTGAGGCGAAATTTTTCGGCACGGATTGCGAGGTAGATAAAGGCGCTGCATCACAAGAAGCAGAGAGCAAAGACACTGCGCGGAAAGAGCATGCCGCACGAAGCGAGCAAAATTTCACCTCGCCAAATTCTGCGCCTGATTTCGCGGATCAAAATTCTAAGGCGCGAAATTCTACGCAGCAAAGCTCCGCGACGCAGAATTCCGGTAATTTTTGCGAGCGAAATTCCGAGACCGAGAATTCTAATGAGCCAAACTTCACCAGACAAGGCTTCTCGCAGGATTTCGCATCGCAAAGCTCCGACGAGCCGTGCTCCGCGCAGAATTCTGCGGCTTTAAATTTAGCGGCTCAGAGCCGTGCTCGCTATTCTTTCGTGGGACATCCGCTGCTTGATGAGATAAAATTCCAAAAATCAAGCTACGAAAAGCAGAGCAAGATCGCCTTTATGCCGGGCTCGCGTAGGGCTGAAATTTCAAGGCTGATGCCGATTTTTAGAGCTCTTGCGCCTAAATTTGAAAATAGCAAGCGAGTCTTAATAATCCCGCCGCATCTGATGGATCAAAGAGATGAAATTTACGGGCCTCTGGACGGCTTTAGCATCGCAAACGATACTCTGCAGACGCTTAAGGATTGCGATTTTGCCTTCATCTGCTCGGGTACGGCGACGCTTGAGGCGGCGCTCATCGGCACTCCGTTCGTGCTGTGCTACAAGGCTCGCGCGTTTGACGTTTGGCTCGCGCGAAAGCTCGTAAAGCTAAAGCATGTGGGGCTTGCGAATATTATTTTTGATTTTTTGCGCGAGGAGCCTCTGCACGAGG
>CAUONQ010000092.1:0-5657 GCA_963456995.1 uncultured Campylobacter sp.
ATATAAATTATCGCTGATCGCTGCTATAGCGACGGCCGGGATATCGGGCGAGATAGAAAAACAGGACAAAAGCGTAAATTTGGGTGAAATTGCCGTAGTCAGTGCTACGGGCTATCGGCAAAATATTCAAGACGCACCCGCTTCCATCTCCGTTCTTACGCAAAAAGAGATACGAAAGCGCAACTACCAAGATATCTCCGCAATGCTAAAAGATTTGCCGAGTGCCTTTACCGCAACGCTAGGCGCTGCATCGAGAAAAGGCATAAGCCTAAGAGGCCTATCTCAAAAATATACGAAAATTTTAATCGACGGCAAGCCTGCGACCAGCGATAGCGCTTATAAAGGATTAAGGAGTATCGGCAGCAGCCAGAATTTCTTGCCTCCCGCAAATGCGATAGAGCGCATAGAGGTCATTCGCGGTCCTATGAGCTCGCTTTACGGAAGCGACGCTATGGGCGGAGTAATAAATATCATAACCAAAGGCTTTTCAAATGAGCTTAGCGGCAATGTAAACGGATACTATACTTTCGCTAAAAAACCGCAAATAAAAGGTGATTATCAAACAGGTTTTTATCTAAACGGAGCTATAGTTCCGGACGTACTAGGTATCGCACTTTACGGCAGATTTTTTGAAAAGATAGAGGACAAAGAGCCTTATGCGAATAGAAATAATGAAGAGACGAATATGGGCGCAAAACTGATGTATAACGTAACGCAAAATGATGAGGTAACACTTGATTATCGTAAAGTAAATAATAAATTTAGGCGTACATACGGGCGTACGCGAACAACCTCGGGAGGCAATAACGATATTGCGAAAGAGGATATGAAAGGCTACACTGCAAGCCTGTCTCATCAGGGAAAATACGATAAGTTTATGATAGATAGCTATGTAAACTACGATAGCATGAAAGAAAGCGGTGCCCAGGATCTGCGTCTTAGAACGACTACGCTAAATTCTAAAGGCTCATATTTTTTCGATTCAAATGCTTTGAGTTTGGGCGTGCAATACCGAAGCGAGAGATTAAACGAAGCCGCTACTACCGCAGATGAGGCAAATGTCAAAAGATGGGATTATTCGATCTACGGCGAGGATGATTTTTATCTAACTGACGATTTAACGCTAACCGGCGGAATCAGATATAACCGCGATAAAGACTACGGCGGCCATATATCTCCGCGCGCTTATGCCGTTTATCGTTTAAACGAAAGTTTTTCTATTAAAGGCGGCGTTTCGACGGGATATTCAACTCCGGATATTAAGCAGCGTAGCGAGGGCCTTGCCCTGCCATTTGCAGGAGGTCAGGGAGCGCAAATAGGCAGAAGCTCTCTAAAGCCTGAAAGCAGCACAAGCTACGAAGGCGGGTTTTCTTACGACGATAACGATAAATTTAACTTTAGCGCTACCGCGTTTTATACCAAAATCAAAGATGGAATTTCTACGAAATTAATTTGCCGTCCAAGACCGGGAAATCCTTGCGTGCATAACGGCAAAACTTACAGACGCGGAATTTGGGATACTATAAATATTGGGGAAGCCGAGGTTAGGGGTCTAGAGCTAAGTAGCGATTATCAAATTTTAGATAATTTGAAGCTGCATGCAAACTACGCCTATACGAAATCCGAGCAAAAAACAGGTAGCGAGAAGGGCAAAACCTTAAATAATTTTCCAATCCATTCGGTAAAGCTAGGATTTGATTACGACGTAAGCTCCAAGCTAAACTTATGGTCGCAAATAAATTATTATAGTAGGACGCGCGATAGCCTAAGCTACGATGAGGATATCCGCTCATACACGCTTTTTGATCTGGGCGCGAGCTATAAGCTCACAAAAGACGCAAGTTTAAATTTTACGCTTTATAACATATTTAATGAATTCGTACTAACGCGCTCGGGAAATTATCAAATGATGGTCGTAGACGGGATGAAGGCGCAGGTTGGATTTAATGTGAACTTTTAAATTCGCAGCGCATAAAATTTCGTCTGCGGATTTAAAATTTAAGGAAATTAATGGCGATTTTAAAAAGGAAAAAATTTTGGTTCAACGTCCACCTTGTTTTGACGCTTATATGCTGCGTGCCGATCTTAATCGTAGCCCTTAGCAGCGCTATTATCTCGTATCATGATGAGATTATAGATGCGTTAAATCAAAGCAAATCTTTCGTGAGCCCGAGCGGAAAAGACGCTCTTAAGCCCGTCAAAATTTTAAATATTTTCAGAAAAGCTAAGCCCGGTTTTACGCTCAGTTATTATAGAATTCCTCAAAATAAAAATGAGGCGATTAGGCTTTCTGGCACAGATTCTAGCGGCGAGTTTAAATCATATTTTATAGATCCTTATAACGGCGAAATTACTTCGGAAAATATAGGCGATACGTTTATCGGCGTAATGCTAAACCTACATACCAATCTGGGTTTTGGGTTAAGCAAAAACGAAACTCTGCGGCTAATAGGCAAAAATATCGTGGCGCTTAGCACGGTTATGTTTATTTTGGTCTTAATTTCAGGCGCAGTGATTTATTATCCTAGCTTTAGAGGGAAAATTTTACGCGCATTTAGGATAAATTTTAAAGCTAGAGGTTATGCTTTTTTATATAGCTTACATGGCGCGGTCGGAGTTTTGCTGCTGCCAGTTTTGCTTACGATAAGCGCTAGCGGGCTTTATTGGTCGTATGATTGGATAGCCAAAATCACCAACAGAGCGCTAGGCGAAAAGGAAATTTTTAGAAAAACGAGTTTTACCGAAGTGCAAGGATTTTCGCTCGAGGATGAAGATAAAATTTTAAATTTGCAGACGGCATTTGATATTTTTAAGCGTGAACGCTGTGAAAACTACGAATTCTTTAACATCATCGCTCAAAAAGATGGAGAAAATTTTATGATCTTTTATTTCGATAAAGGCGAAGAGGGCGAAGAGCATATGAACACGATGAGCGTAAACGTTAAAAAGGGCATCTTGCGGCATGCTCGCTATGATGATGCGAAAAGCACCATGCCGCGCCCTTTTGCTATACATAAAGCCGTTTTGAGCGTGCATTCGGGCTATATCTTCGGCGAGGCGGGCAAGTTCTTATTCTGCGTAGCGGCAATTTCGGTATCGTTTTTTATAGTTACGGGATTTTGGATGAGCATAAAAAGAATTTGCAAGAAAAGATAAATCTTGAATTCAAAGCGGAGCAATAGCTTATTCGCGGCATAAATTTAAAATTTTACCCGAAGCGGTATCGCTTCTTTTCAGCTAATAAAATTTTATGTGTAGCGCTTTGAAATACTGTGCGAAGAGCCTTTGTTAGCCTTGCGCCGCATCTTGATTTGTTAAATTTGCTTCGGCGTTTTAACTGCATTCATTTGCCGCTCATAAAATCTCTAATATTTTGCGCGATCATTTTTATTAGCCGCTTGCGGGCCTCTATGCTCGCCCATGCGATGTGAGGCGTGATGATGACGTTACGGCGATTTTTCACGCGCAGCAGCGGATGATCAGCCCTCATCGGCTCTGTTTGCAGCACGTCAAGCGCCGTGCACAAGCCCCGTTCGTCCACGGCACGAGCCAGCGCGTCCTCATCTACGATGCCGCCGCGGCCGAAATTCATCAAGATCGCCCCATCTTTCATCTTTGCAAGCTCCGCCTCGCCGATCAATCCCGCCGTTTTTGGATTTAGCGGGGCGTGGATTGAGATGATATCACAAGCTCTTAAAAGCGCGTCCAGGCTCACTCTGGCAAACTCGTCGCTATCGTTCGCGCCGCTAGTGGAGTAGTATCTAACGTTTGCGCCGAACGCGGCGGCGATGCGGGCGACCTTTGCGCCGATCTGTCCAAGCCCGATGACGCCAAATTCTTTGCCATAAATGTCGCTGATGGGCGCGTCAATGTGAGTAAAAATTTCGCTCTCGCACCATTTGCCGCTGCTGCCGTAATCCGCGTAGTATCCGAGCGCGTTGGTTAGCGCAAACAGCGACGCGAAGGTCTGCTGCACGACGCTGTTCGTCGAGTAGCCCGCTACGTTTTTCACCGCGATGCCGCAAGCTTGCGCGGCCTGCATGTCGACGTTATTCGTGCCCGTGGCGCTGACGCAGATCAGCTTAAGCGCGGTTTGCGCCATGATCTCGTCCGTGATTAGGACTTTGTTGGTTATGACGACATCGGCGCCGGCTAGGCGCTGCGCGGTTTGCGCGGGCTCGGTCATCTCGTAGCTTTCAAACTCGCCCAAGCTCGCGATCTCGCTAAGATCGGCATCGCTTCCCAGCGTCGCGGCATCCAAACATACGATTTTCATATTTTCCCCTTTGAATTTTAAAATTTTAAGCCGTAGCCGCGCAGTTAAATTTAGCCGTTAAATTCCGTCGTGCGATCGGAAGCGCGGCGCCTAAACGGCAAATTTTAACTCTGCGAAATTTAGCTATTGCGAAAATTTGCTCTCGCGAAATTTTACTATTGTGAAATTCTGCTTTTGCTAAAATTTAATACTTGCAGCGCGCGGGACGTTAAATTTTAAAATTCCAATTCATGCCGAAGCAAGCGTTAAATTTTACCGCCGCGAGAGCCTTGCTGCCAAAGTTATCGCCAAATGCTCCGCCCTAAAATTTCTCAAATTTTTAAAATTTGCCGCGCCGCTACTTCGCGTCCTCGATATAATGCCCCACAAATTTTGAGAGATTATCAAGTATCTCGCCGCCCTTGCGGAAGCCCAGCGCGCAGCCCTCAAAGGCGAAAAATACCCCCGCTTGGTAGCTCTGGGCGCGCTCGTCTTTGTTTAGCTCGTAAAATTCCTGATATAAAAATTTCTGATTTTCGTATTCGCCTCCGTTTTCCTCTATCTTTCTGCCGTTCGCGTCGAAAATTACCACGTTCGCCCCCTCGCGCGCCAAAAACGGCTTTTTGATCATCTTTTTGCCGATGATCGGCGAAAAGGAGCTTCGCAACAGCAGCGGGTGGTTTGGATACAGATCCCACAGGATTTTCATAATCCCTTTGCTTTGGAAAAGCAGCGTGTATGCGGGGTTTAGGATGATCGCCTTTTGGTTTTGCACGATGTTTTTTAAGATGAGCGCAAGCTCGCCCTCCTCGATCGCGATCGCCTCCCAAGGGATGAGCTTGAACCAATACTCGTAGTTTTCGCCCTCAAAAAATACCCCCTCTTCGTCGTTAAATTCCACCTCGTCCACGTAGGCAAAGCGCGTCTTAAAGCCCGCATCCTCCGCAGTCTGCTGCAAAAGCTTCGTCGTTTTTTCGTCCTCGACGTTGCCTGCGACGCTGCTAAATAAAATTTTCCACCCCTCGTAAAATTTAGAAAAATCGCTTAGCTCGCCGTCAAGCACCACGGGCCGCTTGAAATTATCGCGCAGCGCGTCGTAGAGGTCATTGAACTGGCTCGCCTCGTCCATGCCGTTTTCTTTAAGCATCGCCCACTGGATGATCGCCGTCTCAAACACCGCCGTGGGCGTGTCGGCGTTAAATTCTATCAGCTTGATCGGCTTGCCGTCCAGCCCGCCTGCAAAATCGAAGCGCCCGTATAGGTGCCAGTGCACCTCGTTTTCCCAGCTTTGTTTGATGAGATCGACGAGGTTGAAGGGGATGCCGAGCTCGTGGAAGAGGTTATTGTCGATGACGTGCTGCGCGGCTGCGACAAACATCTCGTATCGCTCGTTCGCTGCTTC
>CAUONQ010000093.1:0-5615 GCA_963456995.1 uncultured Campylobacter sp.
ATCAAAGCTATTTTAGATGAAAGTTGTAAAATCAATAAAACAAAAATACCGAATGAGTTTCATAGGATTTGGCAACTTTTAAGTTTAAAACCAAAATATACTTTAACCTTAAAATTTCAAGATATTTTAAATATATTAGAAGCTGCATTGGAAACATATAGAGATATTGATCTATATAAACCAAGAGAGAACTACACTATGGAGTTACAAAACTTAATCGATAAGCAAGAGGAATAAAATGGCGTTTGTTGCAGAGCATATTCCAAAAGGAATTTTAAATGTGCCTGGAATAGGAGAGTCTGTAACGATGCACCTAAAAAAATATCCACGCTCTTTCGTATCAAAAGATTTAAAACGCTAGAAAGGTATATTTCTTGTAATTGTAAGGAAATTTCTAAAATTCTTATAAATTTAAAATTCCTATAAAGCACGCGTAACAAAATCCTCTTCAAAATTTCACCGCCCAAGCTTTATTTAAATTTCGGTACGTCAAGCTCTGCGGCGAAATTTTAGATAAATTCCACCTCCGTTTCATTTAAAATTTAAGAGCATGTTTAATTTAAGGAGTTTAGTTTGGGTGAAACATTTATCAAGCGCAAGCCTGTTTGATAATGCACGATGGGGAAGAGTAAATTTTTCGGGTTTAACGCCCTTTTTTACGTCATATACGAGGCAAAATAATGCAGATGAGAAAGAGCGGAAAATACTCCGCTCTTTAAAATTTTACTTGCCGCTTAGATCAAATTTATACGCAGCCTGCAACCATATCTCGTTCTCGTCGAACTTTCTATTTACGCCGCTAGCGTAGTGATCGCTTCTCTCAAGCGCAGTGTAAGTTACGCCCAAGCTTAGCCCCTTCACGGCCTTAGGAGCGTAGTTTGCCGTTACCGCCCAGCCCTCTATGTCCATGCTGGTGCCGACCCTTTGACCCGCAGCCCCGCTAGCATTGATATTATTCGTGCCGCCTACTCTGTCTTGATCGCCTTTTACGTAGTGTAGCGCGGTTTTGAAGCCATCTAGGCCAATAGCGCCGAAGTTGTAATCAAGCACAATCTTATGCGTATCCATACCCGCATATCCTGTAAAGACGAACGGACCTCTAATAGGCAGAGCGGTGTATGATCCAGGGCCGTTGCCGACGCCCAAAATAACGGCATCGTCGTCGCTAACGGTCGTATAGGCATACGATAGACCGAATCCGAAAAACTCGCTAACCGAGACTCTTGCGCCGAACATATCGCCGTCAAGCCTTCTTGGCTCCAGCCCTCCGTCCACGCGCGAGCCTTTGTAGTTAAGATCAAATCCTAGCTTTAAAACCTCGCCTACCGGCACTTTTACGTTCGCCTCGGCAAGATACAGGCTAACGTCGCCGTCTTTTAACGCGTTAGCAGGTTTTACGTCTGTTACCGCTGCGTAAGCGCCGGTCAAAGTGGTATAAGGCAAGGATTTATTTTGAACGTATGCGGAGAAGATATTTTCAAATTTTACGGCGACCGGACCGGTCATATTACCCAGAATCACCCTATCTTTAAATAAAGGAGCCTTTCCTTCGCCAGCCGGAGCACCCATAGCGGTTTTACTCCTTCCTTGGAATTTATAAAACCATCCGCCCCACAAGGTAGTATCGGGGATATCTTTATTAGATATCGCCACGCCCTCGAAAGCTTCTTTAAACGCCCTCGTATAGTTGCCTGCTACCAGCGGAGTAACGACATATTGTCTACCTGCCTTTATATCGGTATTGCCTATGCCGTATCCCAGGTATAATTCAGATAATACCGCACCCTTGGTATACCACTCCTTATCGTAGGCGATCTTATTGCTTGAGCCTACATGATACGGCATCAACCAGCCTTGCCCGGTAAGCCCTATTCTAAAGCCGTAAAGAGGATCAGTAACGTATCCGAGCTCAAGACCCACACCGAATGCTTCGTAGTCGTTATCGCCCGTAGCGGCTTCGCCTCTATTGTCTACGGTCTTATTGGCGTAAGTTGTCTTTACCGTTCCGCCAAGCTTACCGTTAGTAATCGCCTCGGCTACGCTCTCTGCTGCGCTTAGCGAGGATACAGCGCATGCGCAAACTGCCGCAGCTAAACTTAGTTTGATGAGTTTCATTCGAAATCTCCTTTCATAAAGATTTACAAATATTTATGAAATGAATTATATCAAACAATCTCGCTGTTTGCGATAAAAAGGGGGAAATTAAAATAAAATTACGCAACTTTGTAAAGATTAAATTAATGAATAGTGAAATTTATCGCCCTATTTATGATTTTATGATTTGACGAATATTTTCGGCTCTCACCCCGACCTCGACTCGCGGATAAAAGCGATCAAAACCTCAAAATTTCTAAAACGTCAAACCGAGCCGCCTGATAAAATTTTTACCGAAATCAAAGAGTGAAATTCCGCCGCTTTTAAATTTTAAAATTTAGAAAGCGCGGTGAAGCTTGCGAGCTGAAATTTCTTTTTAAATTTAAAAGCGCGGCTACATAGATTTATACAGCCTATGCAGCCGCGCGGAATATTTAGGTAGCGGATCGAAGCTCTAAATTTAGATAATTTACAGAGCCTTTGCAATTAGCTCGTTTACGTTTTTAATAAACTCGCTCGGATTTTCCAGCTCTTGCCCCTCGCTAAGGCGCGCCAGATCGTAGATTATCTCGGCTACTTGCGGCAGCATCAGCTTATCGGCCTGCAGCTTTTTGATGATCTCGTGATCTGCGTTGATCTCCAAAATCGGCTTTATTGGCGGCAGATTGTGACCCCCCATCTGCTTAAGCAGCTGCTGCGTCGCAAAATCTGGATCGTTCTCGTCAAAAACAAGGCAGGAAAGCGAGCCGCTTAGACGCGATGAAATTTTAACGTCCTTGACGCGTTCGCCTAAAATTTCTTTGATCTTTGCGGCGATCTCTTTGGCTTGCGGCGTCGCGGCATCGTCGCTTGTGGCCTCCTGTTTAATCGAGGTCGCGTTTTTAACCGGCGTCTTATCAAACTCAAAAACGCCAGGCATCACGATCGTATCGATCTCATCGTCGCAGAGTAGCACCTCCGTGCCCTCGGCGTTAAATTTCTCGATCAGAGGCGAGCTTTTAAGCATCGCGGCGCTGTTTCCAGCGATATAATAGATCTCTTTTTGCTCCGCGCTCATTTTTTCCTTATACTCGCTAAGCGTGATGAGCCCGTCTCGCAGGTTTGATTTGAAAAGACAAAGCTTTAAAATTTCCTCTTTGTTTGCGCCGAAGCCGTAAAGCCCCTCTTTCAGAACCTTGCCGAATAATTCGTAAAATTTTATGTATTTTTCGCGATCGTTCTGTAAAAGCTTTTCTAGCTCGGATAGAATTTTTTTCACGCTTTGTTCGCGGACGTAGGCTAGAATTCGATTTTCTTGCAAAATTTCGCGGCTTACGTTTAGCGGCAGATCCTCGACGTCCATTATGCCGCGCACGAAGCGCAGATAGCTAGGCAGCAGCTCTTTGGCATCATCGGTGATGAAAACGCGCTTGACGTAGAGCTTAACGCCACTTTGATAATCGACGCGGTATAGATCGAAGGGCTCGCTGCTCGGCACGTAAAAAAGCGTCGTGTATTCGTGCGTGCCCTCGGCCTTGGTGTGGATGTAAAACAGCGGATCGCCGCTGTCGTGGCTAATCTGCTTGTAAAATTCATTGTAATCGCTCGGTTTTAGGCTGCTTTTCGGCAGCTGCCAAAGCGCGCTCGCGCGGTTGATCTGGACGTTTTTGATTTCGCTATGTCCCTGCTCGCCCTCTTTTTGCGCAGGTACGTATTCTTCTTTATCCATAAAGATCGGATAGGGGATGTGGTTGGAGTATTTTTTGACGATGCCTTCGAGCCTGTAGTCGTCCAAAAACTCCTCATCTTTCATATGCAGGATTATCGTCGTACCGAAGTCCTCTTTCTGCGCCTTTTCGATCGCGTAGTTACTCGCGTCGCTGCTCCATTTAAAAGCATCCTGCGAGAGTGGCTTGCGGCTGATAACTTCGATATGATCCGCTACCATAAACGCCGAATAAAACCCGACGCCGAACTGTCCGATGAGGTTGCTGTCCTTCGCCGCATCGCCGCTAAGGCTCGCCATAAAGCCCTTCGTGCCGCTGCGCGCGATAGTGCCTAGATTGCTCTCGAGCTCGGCCTCGTCCATACCGATGCCGTTGTCGCCGATGCTTAGCGTTTTGGCCTCTTTGTCGATCTTTATATCGATACGCGGCACATACGAAAGCGCCTTATATTCGTCGTCTGTAAGGCACAAATAGTTTAATTTATCCAGCGCGTCGCTTGCGTTTGAGATGAGCTCGCGCAGGAAAATCTCCTTATTTGAATAAAGCGAATGGATCATCAAATTTAGCAGGTCATTCACTTCGGTCTTAAATTTTTTCTTTGCCATTATGCGATCCTTTTTAAAAATTTTGGCAGATTATATCATGGAGTGCTAATCTTGTCAAGAGTAGAATAAATAAACTTGATATGAATCCTATCAAGTTTTGGAAATTTATGCGCGTCCGAAGTATATAAAATTTAAACCGGGCTGTGGATAATCCTAGCAAGAACCCGTCTGAATTTTTCGGCGCATCTGCACCAAATTTGCGGATTTTTCTTAGCCGCCGTTTTTTGAAAAATTCAAAATAAAATGATATAATTTCCCTTGATACTGATGCGATTTTTATGATAAAACCCAGGGGTTAACCGACTAGCGAAATTTATCTAGCAAAAAGGATTTCATTTGAATAACGAAGAAATCATACAACGCATAAATGAGCTGAGAGAAAAGCGAGGTAAAAATTTAAAAAGCCCAAATGAAAATGTCTGCGAGACGGATGCTAATGTGGATCTGAATGCGGATGCCGCCTTAAATCTGGCCGAAAACCCAGGCGCAGGTTCGGCCGCAAATTTAAGCCAAAAACCGAGCACCAAGCCCTCCGTCGCTACTTTAAGGGGTAGGCAATCGATCAAAGACGCAGATCTCCGTACTCCACGCAATAATCGATCTACACCGAAAATACTCCCTCTCATCATCATATGTATAGTCGCGGTCTTTATAGCGGTAAAAGCGCCCTTTCGCACGGAGATTTTAAATGAAACTCGAATTCCTATCAATCAAACAAACGAAGACGCAAACAAAAATCCTAAAGAAATTTCTATTCACACCAAAGACGGCACTTTAAAAATGAAAAATCCCGTAAGATTTCGCGAAGATTGCGACGGCGGAGACGGCGATGCCTGCGCCGTACTTTCGAGCCTATTGCTACTAAATGGTGAAATTTCGCAAGAAGGCGCCAAAGATCTGCTTAAAAAAGGCTGCTACGAGCTTAACGGCGGCGAAAGCTGCACGAGACTCGCAGGCTACGAGGATAGAGATTCTCAAGAGGGCAGAAAACTGTACAAAAAAGCATGCAAACTCAGTAACGGCGAAGGCTGCTTCATGTTCGGTTACGTCGCGTATTTTGACGACGATGACAAAGAAACGGGTACGCGATACTTTGAGCGATCGTGTGAGTTGCGATTTGCAGCGGCGTGCTATTTTCTAGTGGGAATTTATTCAAATGATCCGGCAAAATCGTAAAGATATCAGGTTCTATTTGAAAAATATCAACCAA
>CAUONQ010000094.1:0-5577 GCA_963456995.1 uncultured Campylobacter sp.
AATTGTGTATTGTACTTGAATTTAAATAAATAATTAATAAAACTCTGATCTCGCAGTGGAGCTGAAAGAAAATTTTATTAAATTTACGCGCCTTGGGCGGTAGGAAATTTTAAAATTTACTGCGCGCTAGATCTATCCGCGACCCTGCACCAGCGGGACGAATTCGCAGGCGCCAAGTTCCTCTTCTTTGATCTCGCTTGGCGAAATTTTACTAAATCTAACGATCTTTTGCGAGCCGCCTCTATTCATCGGAGCAACCAAAATTCCTCCGTCCGCAAGCTGCGCAAACAGCCGCTCGTCGATACGCTCGGCGCACGCGGAGAGCAAGATCCTATCGAAAGGGGCGAAATTTTTCCACCCCGCGTTACCGTCGTCGTGGCGCAGGCTGATGTTTGAAATCTCAAGATTTGCAAAGTGTCTTTTCGCCTCGCCCACCAGCCGCTCGACGCGCTCTACGGCAAAGACGCGGTGCACCATCCTGCTTAAAATCGCCGCTTGATAGCCGCTACCGCAGCCGATCTCTAAAATTTTCTCGACCTTCGGATCCACGCTTAGCGCCATCGTCATGCGCGCGACCGTCAGCGGCGAGCTGATCCACTGGCTTGCCAAAATGGGCTGCGCGTTAAGGCTGAAAGCATGCGCGCCAAGAGGGGCGAACTCGCTTCTAGCGACGCTGCAAAACGCCTCAAAAAGCGCAGGATTTAAACTCACCTGCTCGGCAATGTCGTTCGCCATCTTTTCGCAGCGAAGCCGCTCTAGCGAGACCATGGCGCGCTCCCGCCCGGCCGGGCGTTAAAGTGAAAGCCGCGAAAGCTTTTGCTCTTATTAAATTCAGGGCCGATAAAATTTTTAAAAATGCCATCCAAGCGCCGGCGACGCGATGAGGCGGAGCAAAATTTCAAACCGCAAAATCCGCTAAAAATCATCGAAACTCAAGCTTCCTTTGCTGTAGTTCGTGACCTTGCTCTCGAAAAAATTGCTCTTCTGATCGTTAAATTTAGAAAAATCATCGACCCATTTTATCGGATGTTTCGCGCCGTATCGTTTCTCAAGTCCTATGGCAAGCAGGCGCTGATCGACCAGGTAGTGGATGTATTCTTCGATGATGTCGTCCGTAAAGCCCATGATTTGGTTATCCGTGATGTATTTGCCCCAATCGATCTCTAAGTTTCCCGCCGTCTCGAACATCTCGTAAATTTTATCCACGTTGCGCTTATTAAAAAGATCGGCGCGCTCCTTGCGGACGGAATTTATCATGTTTTGAAATAGCAGCAGATGCGTGATCTCGTCGCGCTGTATGAAGCGGATCATCTGCGCGCTGCCTAGCATCTTGCCCGCACGCGCTAGCGCATAGATCGACGTAAAGCCGCTGTAGAAGTAGATCCCCTCTAAAATTTGATTCGCCACCATCGCTAGCAGCAGCTTATCGTCGCTAACCTCGCCCGCAAGCTCCTCATAGACGCTTGAGATGTAGTCGTTTTTTCTGCGGAGCATATCGTCGTGCTTCTCCATCTCGTAAATCAGATCGGTGTTTTCACAGATCGCCTCGACCATGACGGCATAGGATTTGCTGTGGTTGGCCTCCTCGTAGGCTTGGCGCGCAAGCACGGCGTTGATCTCAGGAGCCGTGATGTAGGGGTTGATGTTATCGGCAAGATTGTTAGTCTGAAAGCTATCCATCGATATCAGTTGGCTCCACACGAGATCGTACATCCGCTTCTCGGCGCTTGTGAGATTGAAGTTATAATCGCGCACGTCGTCAGTGGTATCGACCTCTTTAGGAAACCAGGTGTTGGCCTCCATCAGATCCCAAAGTTTCAGCGCCCATTGATATTTCGCCTTGGTAAAATTTAAAATACCCTGCGGATTGCCGCCGAAGACCTTGCGATCGGTAAGCGTCTCGTCAGAGAAGGGGTTGTAGATTTTTTTCCTATCCATTTTTTGCCTTTTTAAAAATTTAGGGCGTATTGTAACGAAAAAAATCTTATCGAAGGCTTTGCAGGTGAAATTTAAAAGCGTGAAATTTCACCCGTAAAATTTGCGCGGAATTTTATAAGACGCACACAGCTCGGCAGGAGCACATGGCGGAATTTTGCGACTGAGCGAGCAAAAGCTAAATTTTATACCGGCTGCATACTTGGAGCTTTGAAATGAAATTTTACGGCGAAGCCTTGGGGTAAAATTTTATGATGAAATTTTAAAGGCATGCGGTGCAATTCCATCTATTTACTTTTCGCCAATGCCTGCAGCAAGCGCCATTGCGGCAAACGGCGCAATAAAATTTCATCGCGACTCAATGCACGCCAGACAATGCGCGCGCTAAATAAAATTTCATCGCGTTCATCACGGCAATACGCACGCGACAGCGCAAATCTAATCAAAATTTCGAAGTTCGATCTTTAGATCGGTACGGATTTTGCTCGGATCAAAGCTCGCAAGCGGCGCGCCTAAATGGCCGAAATTATCGCCGGTGGGCAGGAAGTTTTGCAGATAATAGACGCCGCGGTAGCCCTCGCTGTATAGAATTTGCGCCATCTGCTCAACCTTTGCTTCGTTTAAAAAATCCGCATGCACGGTCGTGCGCACCTCAAATTTAAAATTTAGCCGCAGCAAAAGCCTAAGAGTTTGCAGAAATCTATCATATAAATTTGACTTTGTAATAAGCTCAAAATCCTGCCGCGGCGCCTTAAAATCAAGCGCGATATAATCTATCAGCCCCAAACTTAGCGCCTCCTCGATCTTTTTCGGATTCGAGCCGTTGGTATCTACTTTGAGCAAAAAGCCGCGCTGCTTAACTTCGTGCGCCAGCGGGATAAAATCGCTCGCACAGGTGCATTCGCCGCCGCTAAATACGATGCCCTGAAGCTTGCCCGCGCGCGCATCTAAAAAGCGCAGAAACTCTTCGTTTGAAATTTTACCCTGGGAAGTAACGATTTGTGGGTTGTAGCAGTATATGCAGCGCATATTGCAGCCGCAAAACCACGCAATCGCGGCGATGTGATCGGCAAAATCAAGCATCGTAAACGGCGTGATCTCATAAATCTGCGCGTTATGCAGGTTTAAGGCTTGCGGCGGCTTCGTATGCGTTTGTTGCATTTGGCCGGTAGCGGCGACTAGGCGATCTGCTTTTTGTCTTTTTTCTCTTCAAAAAAGACGCGCTCTTTGTGTTCGCCCTTCTTTCCGATATTAAAACTCTCTACGGGGCGCAAATAGCCCATTACCCTTGTGTAAACGACGCATTTTGTGCGTTTTGCTTCTAACTCTTTTGGAAATTCCATCCTTCATCCTTTCATTAAGATTAAAATTTAAATCGCTATTTAGGCGCCCTTGCTCTGCTTGGCTTTGTATTCCGCCAGCAGCTCCTCGTCGCATTTCGGGCAGTATTCATGCTCGCCGCTGATGTAACCGTGCTTATGGCAGACGCTGAAAATCGGCGTGATCGTGATATAAGGAAGCTTGTAATTTTGCACTACGCTTTTTACGAGCTGTTTGCACGCCTGGGTCGAGCTTATGCGCTCCTTCATATACAAATGCAGCACCGTGCCGCCTGTATAGGAGCTTTGCAGCTCGTCCTGCATCGCCAGCGCCTCGAACGGATCGCTTCCGAAATTTGCCGGAAGCTGCGTCGAATTGGTGTAGTATATGTTTTTATCAAACCCCGCTTGGATGATATCTGCGTAGCGCTTCTTATCCTCTTTGGCGAAACGATACGTAGTTCCCTCGGCAGGCGTGGCTTCGAGATTATATAAATTTCCAGTTTGCTCCTGAAACGAGCGGATCTTCTCGCGCAGATAATCGACCATTTTAAGAGCGAATTTACGTCCGAATTCTGTCGTAATATCTTCTTTGTTACCGCTGAAATTTCGGATCATCTCGTTTGCGCCGTTGATGCCGATGGTGCTAAAATGGTTGTTAAAGCCCGGCAGATAGCGCTTCGTATATGGATACAAGCCGCGTTCAAACATCTCGGTTACAAATTTTCGCTTCTTCTCAAGTGTCGATTTGGCAAGCTCTAAAAGCTCATCTAGCCTCGCATACAGCGCCTCTTCGTTATTTTTATATAGATAGCCTAGGCGGGCTAAATTTATCGTTACGACGCCGATGCTTCCCGTCATCTCCGCGCTTCCGAAAAGTCCTCCGCCGCGCTTAAGAAGCTCGCGCAGATCGAGCTGCAAGCGGCAGCACATCGAGCGTACGGCGCCCGGCTTATACGCCTTTGGATTGGGTACGCGCTCACCCTTTTCGTTCGTGATATATTGAGAGCCGATAAAATTTTGAAAATAGCTAGAGCCTACCTTAGCGGTGTTTTCAAATACCGCGTCGGCCGCAGGAGTATCCCAATCAAACTCCTCTGTTAAATTTACCGTAGGAATCGGGAAGGTAAAGGGCTGGCCGCACTTATCGCCCGTCGTTAAAACCTCGTAGAATGCAATCACGATGCGATTCATCTCGGGCTCGAAATCGCCGTAAGTCAAAGCCTCGAGCGAGTCCTTACCGCGCCTTTTAGCCTCAGCCAAAAGCTCCTCGTCGTGTAAATTTTTAAATAGATGCTCGTTGTTGTGCGTAGGAATCTGCGTCTTTAGATCATCCGGGCAGGTCATATCGATGGTGACGTTGGTAAACGGGCTCTGACCCCAGCGCGCCGGGACGTTTAGGTTAAACACAAAGCTCGTGATCGCCTTTTTGACCTCATCGTCGCTTAATTTATCGCGGAAAACGTATGGCGCCAGATATGTATCAAAGCTACTAAACGCCTGTGCGCCCGCCCACTCACTTTGTAAAATTCCAAGGAAATTCGCCATCTGATACAGCGCTTCGCGGAAATGCTTCGGCGCCTTGCTCTCGACGCGACCGCGTACGCCGTTAAAGCCCTCGTTTAGAAGCACGCGCAAGCTCCAGCCCGCACAATACGCCGTAAGGCAGTCCAGATCGTGGATATGATAGTCACCGTTTCGGTGAGCCGCACCCTCCTCGCGAGAGTAAATTTTATCGAGCCAGTAGTTAGCGATGACCTTGCCGGCGGTGTTGTTTATCAGGCCTGCGTTTGAGTAGCTGGTATTGGAATTTGCTAAAATTCGCCAATCCTGCTTGCTGATGTATTCATTGACCGTCTGGGTGCAGTTGATATAGGTCGTATCCTCCTCAAGCCCCAAAATGTGCTCGCGCTGCATCTTGTGCGTGTGTCGGTAGATCATAAAGCTTTTCAAAACGGCGAAATCGCCCGCTTCGAAGAGCTTTTTCTCGATGAGATCCTGAATATCTTCAACGCTTAATTTATCTTTAAAAACGATCGCGCTCATTACATTATCAAAGACTTTTTCGTCAAACTCGCTACCCACGCTTTTGTAGGCTTTTTTGATAGCATCTTTTATTTTGTAGGATTGAAATTCTTGAAAACTTCCGTCTCTTTTAATGATTTTTTTCATAAGCACCCCGCGAATTTTCTGAATAAATTGGCAGAAAGTATATCAAGGAATCTTTAACTCAAAATTAAAGGAACGAGCGGAATATCCGTTACAAATTTTGCTTATAAAAAACGAAATTTAACCAAATCTCGCTATAATCGCGGAGTTTATT
>CAUONQ010000095.1:0-5519 GCA_963456995.1 uncultured Campylobacter sp.
CCTTTTCTACCATCACTTGGTATTTTTTGCTGGTGCCGGTTAGGCGGCGCGGCATAATCTTAAAGCGCTCGCTTAGGCAGTGCTTTAGCAGTGCCGTGTCCTTATAATCGATAAATTCGATCTTTGCTTCCGTAAATTTGCAATACTTTCTAGTATATTTTCTCTTATCTGCCATGATTTTTCCTTAATTAAAATGGGATCGTGTCGTTGCCGTCATCGTATTTATCGGCATCGACGTCGACTTCCGGAATCGTGCTTTCATAACTCTGCTCTTTTTGTTTAGGCGCGTTATAATCGTTTTTTGCGCCTCTGGAATTTGAGTTTTGTCTGTTAGCATAGCTATTTCCGCCGCCGTAATTACCGTAGCTAGAATTTCCTCCACCGTAACCGCCGGAGCTTCCGCCATAATTGCCACCCTCGTAATTGCCGCCTTGGTTATTATAGCCGCCGCTTCCACCTTGATTGCTTCCTAGCATCTCCATAGTATCTACGCTGATGGAGTGCTTGCTTCGGTTCTGTCCGTTTTGATCCTGCCACTGATCTAGCTTTAAGCGGCCTTCGATCAAAATTTTACTGCCTTTTCGCAAGTATTGATTTGCGATCTCGGCCGTGCGACCGAAAAAATCTATGTCTATAAAGCACGTTTCTTCGCGTTTCTCGCCGTTTGAGCTATTGTATCTACGTGTGACGGCGATGCCGGTTTTGCCTACGGCGGTGCCTGTTTGCAGATATCTAAGCTCGATATCTCGGGTCAAATTACCTACCAAAACTACTTTATTGAACATATTTTATCCTTTATTCGCCCTCTTTGGCTGCTTCTTCAGGCTCTTTTAGCTCTACCGGCGCTTTTGGCTCGCGCTCTTTTTTCGCAGGGCTTAGCTTGATGCCTTTGCTTAGCTTGTCCCAGGCGGAAATTTCACGCTTAGTCTCATATTTGACGGTCAAAAATCTAATGATATCTTCGGTGATGCGCAGATTTCTAACAAGTTCGGAGATCAAGCTCGGCTCGGCCTTAAAATAGATTACGAAATAAACTCCGCGCTCATATTTGTCGATCTTATAGGCAAGCTTTCTAGCGCCCATTTCGATCACGGAAGCGATCTCTCCGCCATTTTTGGTTATGATTTCTTTGACGAAATCGACTTTTGTTTTAACTTCATCGTCGGTAAGCGTGGGCTTAACGATGAATAAAACCTCGTAGTTTCTCATAAATTCTCCTTATGGATTTTAGCTCGCAAACAGCGTCTGCGGGCAAGGATTTTGCAAAAAATGCAAGGGGATATTACTGAAATTTCACTTAATATTTGCTTTTTGTCCGAGCGAACTTAGCAGCATGCGCTGTAGCTTTAAAAACGACGCGAGCAAAAGCTCGTCCTTCGCCGCATTCTTTTCGCTTTTAAGTTCAAATTCCAAATCGTTTAAGTGAGCAAAAATTTTATAAAACGTCCGCGTAGAAAAGCTGGTGGCGTAGCGCTGCATCTGTGCGGCTACGGAAGGGGGCGGTTGATAGCCTAAAACTGCCTTAAAATCAAATCTGCCGTTTATTTTCACGTAAGCATGCAGGCGAAAAATTCTATAAATCAAGCGGTAGAAATAATTTATCAGCTCCATTTCGTTGTATCCGCCGCCCAGGGCCATTTTATAAAAATCTACGCGAAAATCGCAAAGGCTGAAAATTTTATCAAAAAGCTCGTCGTAGCTCACCTCGCTAAGGCCATAAACCATCAAATTTACATTTTGCAGGTTAAGCTCGAGCCCCAGACTTGCAAATTTCTCTATCTCGCTCGCGCTTAGGCTCAGGCTTTCGTTGTGGATGGCGTAAATCCTACTAAGCGCGGCGGTGTTTGCAAAAAGCCCGCACATCTCGCATTTTTGCGCAAGCAGCGCTATGGCTTCGTTTACGCCCGAGGGTTTGAAAAACCTCACTTCGTTTCGTTCAAATTCCTTGATAAAATCCGCGCTCACCGAAATTTCGCTATCGTTTAGCTCGTAGATTAGATGGTTATTCGCGTCCGCCTTGCACAGCGCGATGAGCCTTCGCAGCTCCTCTTTTTTGATGAGCGAGGCGGTTTTGATGTGAAGCGTGTTGCTACCGCCGAAAAGCGAGGGCTCCAAGAAGCTTCGCGCCTGTTCAAAATCATACTCCAAAAAATACAAACTCAAAAAATTATCCGCGGCGTAAATTTGCTTCAATCGCTGCGCGTAAAGCTCGTTTGAAAAATCGTCTCCGCCGCGCAAAAGCACGAAATTAGGCACCCTTCCGCTTGCGATAAGTCCGTCAAATTCTTTTCTATACATCAGATCTTCTTTACCACCCTGCCTAAGATCACTCCGCTAGCGATGTTTGCGTCCGTAAGCTCCACCAACACGGGCGTTAAAATGTCGCCGGCGAAATTTGAAACCAAAATTTTAGCCCCCTTCAGCTTGTCGTCGAGCTTTGCGGTGACGGAATTTCCGTTTTCGTCGATGTAGCAGCGGAATTTTTTGCCTAAATTTTCTGCGGCCCAGCGCGCAAATTTTCGGTCCATAAAATCAAACGCGACCTTATCCGCCTCGCGCTCGAGCTCGTTTAGCCGAGCGCACGTCGCGTCGATGTTTAAAAGCAGGTAATTATAAAATTTCTCATCCCCCCTCATCTGCGCCTTTAGCAGGCGGTGCAAAATGAGATCGGAATAGCGCCTGATCGGGCTTGTAAAGTGCGTGTAGTTATCAAATCCGAGCCCAAAATGCCCGCGCGATTCGGATGCGTACTCGGCGCGCTTTTGAGCCTTGATGATGAGCTTATCGACCTCTTCGCGGATCCCCATGGTATCGGCTTGAGCTTGGATTTCTCCGATCATTTTAGCAAGGTTGCTCTGGTACGGCGCGTCGATACCGAACAGCGCTAGATCATCAAGCAGAGCGTAAATTTTTTTAAGCTCTGCCGAGCCGTGATTTCTAAAAACGCCCCGCTCGATGCGCGCCGCAGCGGCTTTGTTGGCTAGCAGCATACAATCCTCGATGAGCTTGTGCGACGGAGTGTCGGTCTCAAAGCGAGTGGAGTTTATAAAACCGCGCTCATCAAGCGTGATGCGAAGCTCCTTGGTGCGGAAATCAAATCCGCGCTTCAGCCTCGCGCGGCGCAGGCGCTCGCAAATTTCATTAAGCGGCAAGAGCCAGCTTAAAATTTCAGGCTCGCACGCCTTGCGGGTGCGTAAAATTTCATCAACCTCGTCGTAATTATAGCGGCGTTTTGATCTTATAATCGCTTCGAAAAGCTCCTGCTTTTGCGGGTTTAAATTTTCATCCAAAGCGATTTTAAAAACAAAGGCCAGCCTCGGAAGATCTGGCATCAGCGAGCAGATGTTTTCGCTAAGCTCGCGCGGCAACATCGGCACGGATCTGTGCGGAAAATATATCGAAAAGCCGCGAAATTTCGCCTCCTTATCGATCGGCGAGTATTCGCTTACGTATTCGCTCACGTCGGCGATCGCGACGTAAAGCGTGCGCTCTTTTACGTCAAAATAGATCGCGTCGTCGAAGTCCTTGGCGTCGATGGGATCGATGGTGCAAAAGGGCAGATGCTGCAAATCTACGCGCTGCGGATACAGCGCCTCGTCCACTTCGCTGCCGAAACTCGCGGCTTGCTGCTTGCACGCTTCGTTAAATTCGTCGTTTTTATCATAGATCGCTAAAGAAATTTTCTCATCGACGAAGGGATCGGATAAACTTCCGATCACCTCGGTAATCTCGTTCGTTAGATTATCAATCTTTAAAAGGGTGTTTGCGGGCAGCTGCTTTAGCGATTTTTGCGAGGCTTTGAGCGGATTTGCGAGGCCGGTTTTAACGTTCACGCCTAAAATTTCACGCCCGAAGCTTTTGGTATAAACCACGCTCGTTAAAAACGCGGGCTTGACGCACATCAGCACCTTTGCGTGCAGGCGGGACTTTCTTGAGCTTAAAATTTTTGCTAGGATCAGATCGCCCAGATGCACGCCGCTTAAATATCTGTTTTCGATGATAAGATCTGCCTTGAAGCGATCGTCGAAGCTTTGCAGATAGCCCGTGCCGTCGCGCGCGATGTCGAGCCTGCCGAAAACATAGCCGTCGTTCAGATAGAGCTTGCCCTTGTGCGCGCTGATAGCACCGATATTTAGGAGGTTGCGCACGAGCTCCTTTTGCTTGCCGCTAAGATCCTTTTCAAATACGCCCGAGTTAAAGGCGTGCAGAAACTCTTTCATATCGAAATTTCACCTTTCGCCTCTAAAAACGCCTCTTGCTCGAAGCCGAACTCGACTAGTAAATTTAAAGCGTTGTCGATGCTAAGTTCGTCGAAGTGGTGGTAGATATTGACCGCGGTTTTGGCGATCTTTAGCATTGCATAGCGGGATTTGTTCTCAAAAGGCGCGTCGTCGGGGGCGTTTGAATATAGCGCGTCCTGCGCGATCTGCTCTAACCCGAAATGCACAAATAGCGCGTGCGAGACGCTTTCGCGGTTCGTGCCGCTAAATTCCATCTCCACGTCGGTAAAATCCTGCGGAAAGATCGAACCCTTGATGGCATGGTAAAATTCCTCCGCCTTGCCCGCCGCACACACCTGCTCGTCGATAAAAACCCGCCCGAACTCCACTAAAATCACGCTTGAAAGGATATTTTGCTCGATCTGCGGGTAGGATTTGATCCACGAAAACATAAGCAGATTTCGCAGCAGTGAGACCTGCGTGAGCTTTTCGCTGTCGATGCGATACGCCTGTAGGCTCGGCTTTAGCATCGCGTCAAATACGGCGAATAGAAAAAACGCCCGCATCTGCTCGCGCCCGTAAAGCTCAAACGCTCGCTGTAAATTTCCAAACGGCTGCTGCAAATTTAGCGTCTTTAATGCCGCGGCGCCCTGCTCTTGTCCCTGCTCCTGCGCTCTTTCCCATTCTTGCTCCTGTTTTTGCTGCTGCGTTTGTATCTGCTCTCGTCCAGGCGCTCGTTCGGCTTGCGCGGAAATGCTTGAACCTAGCGCGCAATCAGCTCTCGCGGCGGCGTGTTGATTTTGTGGCGGCATATCGCTCGCGGCTTGCGAGGGGTTAAATTTAAAATTCTCGTCGCTGCAGTTTACGCCGTTTGCGCCATTTGAATGATTAAATTTAAGACTATCACCCTGTTCTGCTAAGTCTGCGTCCTTTTGCTCGCTCGAGGTGCACTCGTTTTGCCGCCACTCGTCTGCGGCGTCTTGCAAGCCATACTTTATAGGCTCCGCGCCTTGTAGATCGCACCGCTCATCTTCAGTAGTGAAATCTTGCCTAGCAAGCCCTGCGGAGCTAAATGTAGACAAACCGCAAAAGGCTAAATCTAGTATTTTATCTGTGAGGAGAGCATTTTTTATTATTTGCAAGTCGATTCTGGCGTCTGAAACATCCGCGTCAATCTATGCTACGATTTGTAAAATTTCATCGCTAAAGCCAGAGAGCGCGCCTATATGTTGTATTATAAATGGTTTCATTTTGAAAAGCCGTTCGATATAAATTTCGCACAATCATATCAAATTTTAA
>CAUONQ010000096.1:0-5496 GCA_963456995.1 uncultured Campylobacter sp.
TGCCTATCTCGGCACTGCGCACAAACTGCGCCATGGCAGGGAATTTATGAGCGGCGAATATAGCCGCTGCAAAGAGTAGCTGCACGCAGACGCAGTAAAATAGGTAGCGCGCGCCTATTAGAGCGTCTTTTAGCCATAGCCCGATGCAGGCAAATGCGAGCAAAAGAGCCAAAAAGACCAAAGAAGGCAGATCCGCGAGCAAATCTACCACGGCATACGCGCAAGCCGCGACGCACGCGCACGCCAAGAGGGCAAAATATAGATAAGAGCCTTTTATTTTCATCGTTTCTCCTGCGACTCTGCAATACCTTAAAATTCCGCGTCGTATTCGGTGTATGAAGCCAAAATTTCATCTCTCGGCTCGGTTTTTTGCATACGCTCTAGTAGTTAAATTTTGCTCTTTATCGCGGCGCGGATTTGCGGCAGGCGCGCCTTTACGAGCTCATAGACGAAGCCTTTGCAAAGCCGCTCTCCGCCCAAACGATCGCTTACGATCTTCATCATCGCCCACGGCACGCCCGCGCGCTCGCAAGCGCTAACAAAAAGTGAGCTCTCCATATCATAAAGCATAACGCAGTGATTTGCGCGCCCGCAGGTAGCGTCTTTTGCCGTGCACGGCGTATTTTGTGCTGCGCGCGCTGCGGTATTCGTCGCGATGCTGTGCCCACCTACCGCGATTTGTGAGGGTTTTACACCCGCTAAATTTTGCGCCGCGACCTGCGTCACGCTTTGTATTGCGGCCTGCACCGCGTCGCGCGTGAAATTTTTTGTATCTGCCGCGCCGTTCGTATCTTGCGTTGTGGCTTGTGCGTTTATCTCGCCGCACGCGTCGATCTCTGCGACATTTGCCTCACCGCTCCGTTCCGCTGCGTTTAAAATTTTAGGCTCGTTTACGCAGATTAAATTTGCCCGCAGCTTGCCGTCTAAACTCGCGCCGCAAAATTCACGCTCGCAAACTTTTTGAAATTTCGGAGCCTGCGCGCTGTGTTCCCGAACCTGCGAGCGATAAAATTTCGATCCGTTCTCGCCGCAAAATTCCTGCGTTGCCGTGCCGCCAAAGTAAAACGCCTCGCCGATTTGCACGCCTTTATCCGCGCAGCCGCAGACGCCTATGTTTAGCGCAAAGTCCACGCGCCGCGAAAGTAAAATTTCACCGAAGCGCTCTGAATTTCGCGCGGAGTCAAGATCTAAAATTTTAAAATTTTCAGTCGCATTTTGCGCGAAGTCGGTCTCTGCATCGCCGTCGCAGAGCGCGCCCGTATCCGAAGAATGCTTAAATTTTACGTCTGCGCCGCGCCGATCTTTGAAGAGCTCGCGCCCGAATTCTGCGTCTGTATCGGCACGGCGAACAAATTCCGCGCCGGGTTCGCTCTTAAATTCTACTTCTATGCCGCTCGCAGCGCCCGCTTTAAATTTAGCCCCGAACCTCACGCCGCAGATGTATAGAAGCATCTGCTCGCCTGCGAACAGATCGCCGCTGCGAGTAAGTTTAAAACTCTCGATTATCGCTTGGGCTTCGCAGCGCAAAGCCGTACAGATCAGTATCATTTGCCGCCTTTGTTAAAACCGCATTTTAACAATTTGAGCTATAATGTAAGATTAATTTGGCACAAAAGGGCGAAAATGAACGATCTCATCACCATCACGGGGGCGCGCGAGCACAATCTGAAAAATATAAATTTGCAAATTCCAAAGGACAAACTCGTCGTTTTTACCGGTCTTAGCGGCAGCGGCAAGAGCACGCTGGCATTTGATACGCTATATGCCGAGGGACAGCGCAGATACGTCGAGAGCCTAAGCAGCTACGCGAGGCAGTTTTTAGACCGCGTAGGCAAGCCTGACGTCGATAAGATCGACGGTCTGACGCCTGCGATCGCGATAGATCAAAAAACGACGTCGAAAAACCCACGCTCGACGGTGGGCACGATTACTGAAATTTACGACTATCTGCGCCTCTTATATGCGCGCGTGGGGGTGCAGCACTGCCACAAATGCGGCAAGCCGATCTCAAAGATGAGCTCCAGCGACATCATCGCCGAGATTATGAAGCTGCCGCGCGGCGCGAAGGTGATCTTAGGCGCGCCCTTGGTACGCGAGAAAAAGGGTAGCTTCGCCGATATGCTACAGAGCCTACGCGAGCAGGGCTACGTGCGCGCTCAGATCGACGGCGTGCTGGTGCGACTGGATGAGGAGATCGAGCTAAGCAAGACGAAAAAGCACTCGATCAAGGTCATCATCGACCGCACGACCATAGACGAGGAAAATTCCATCCGTATCGCAAGCGACGTCGAAAAGGCGCTCAAGCTCAGCTTCGGCGAGCTTGAGGTGGAGATCGCAAACGCCGCCGAGTTTGGGCTCGCGCAGAGCCTGATCCACTACAGCGAGCATATGGCGTGCTTTGATTGTAAAATTTCATTCAAGTCGCTCGAGCCGCTCGCGTTTAGCTTCAACTCCCCAAAGGGCGCGTGCGAGAGCTGCGACGGGCTGGGGATAAAATTTAGCCTCGATCTAGGCAAGATCATCAACGAAAATGCCTCGATCGAGGGCGGCGCGATTAAAGTGATGTCGGGATTTAACAAGAGCTATTACTATAAATTTCTGCTCGGATTTTGCGAAGCAAACGGCATAAACGTCAAAATCCCGTACGCAAACTTAAGCGAGGAGCAAAAAAAGTTGATCCTCTACGGCAGCGTCAAAGAGATCGATTTTTACTGGAAAAAGCATAAGCTCGTGCGAAAATTTGAGGGCGCGATCAAATACGCCTACGATCTGCTCAAAAACGAAAGCGATCTGGACGATTATATGAGCGAAAAAATCTGCCCCGACTGCGGCGGGCTGCGCCTACGCCCCGAAAGCCTAGCCGTAAAGGTCGCAGATAAGGGCATCGGCGACGTGATAAATATGAGTATCGCAGACTGCGTGGAATTTTTCAGCGACGAGAAGCGGTTTTCAAATTTAAGCGAAAAGGACGCGCAGATCGCAGCGCCAATCCTAAAAGAGATCAACGAGAGGCTGTTTTTCTTAAAGGACGTGGGGCTTGGATACCTCACGCTTGGGCGCGATGCGCGCACCATCAGCGGCGGCGAAGCGCAGCGTATCCGTATCGCAAGCCAGATCGGTTCTGGTCTTAGCGGCGTGATGTATGTGCTCGACGAGCCTAGCATCGGGCTTCACGAGCGCGATACGCAAAAGCTCATCAAGACACTGCGAAGCTTGCAAGAAAAGGGAAATTCCGTAATCGTCGTCGAGCACGATAAAAAGACGATCGAGGCGGCGGACTTCGTCGTAGATATCGGCCCGGGGGCGGGCAATCTAGGCGGCGAGGTCGTATTCGCAGGAGACGTCGCGCATCTGCTTAAAAGCAATACGCAAACCGCGCTGTATCTGAATAACCAAAAGGAGATAAACTACCAAAAGCATCGCAAGCAGGAGCTTTGGCTAAGTATCAAAAACGTAAATATCAATAACATCCACGGCCTTTGCGCAAAATTTCCGCTGCGAAATTTAGTCGGCATCACGGGCGTTAGCGGCAGCGGCAAGAGCTCCTTAGTGCTGCAAACCATACTGCCTACCGCGCTTGAGGAGCTAAATCGCGCTAGAAAGGTGCACGCGGTAAAGGGCGCTAAAATTTCGGGGCTTGAGAGCCTGGATAAAGTGATCTATCTGGATCAAACCCCGATCGGACGCACCCCGCGCAGCAATCCTGCGACCTACACGGGGGTGATGGACGAGATCCGTGCGCTTTTTGCCGCGACGAAAGAAGCGCAGCTGCGCGGATACAAGATCGGCCGCTTCAGCTTCAACGTCAAGGGCGGGCGCTGCGAAAAATGCGCGGGCGAGGGCGAGATCACGATCGAGATGCACTTCCTGCCCGATATCAGCGTCGTTTGCGACGTTTGCCACGGCACGAGATACAACGCGCAGACGCTTGAAATTCTATACAAAAATAAAAGCATAGCCGACGTTTTGGCGATGAGTATCGACGAGGCGCTCGAGTTTTTCAAAGCCGTGCCTAAAATTTATCAAAAGCTAAAGACGCTCGCGGATGTCGGCCTCGGCTACGTTTCGTTAGGCCAGCCCGCCACGACGCTTAGCGGCGGCGAGGCACAGCGCGTCAAGCTCGCCAAGGAGCTAAGCCGCACCGATACGGGCAACACGCTCTATATCCTGGACGAGCCCACCACGGGGCTACATTTTGCAGACGTAGATCGCCTGGTAGCGGTGCTGCATCATTTGGTCGATCTGGGAAATTCCGTCTTTGTGATCGAGCACAATCTGGACGTCATCAAAAACTGCGATTACATCATCGACATGGGGCCCGAAGGCGGCGAGGGCGGCGGACAGATCGTCGCTTGCGGCACCCCAGAAAAGCTCGCAAAAGATTTTAAAAAAACGGGTAGCTACACGGGGGAATTTTTGGCGCAGGAGCTAGCGGCGATGAAGAGCGCGAGCAAAAATAAGCGAGGTTAAAGCGCCTTATCGGGGGCAAGAATGGATCAAAGCAGGCTTGAAGAATTAAAAAGGCTACTACAAAAGAGACATCAAGAGCCGAAGCGGGGCTTGGAACAAAATTCTAACGGCGAAAATTCTAAAGCCTCGAATTTTGAAACCAAAAATTCCGAAGTCTCAAATTTTGAAGTTTCGAATTCTGAATTCATAAATTTTGAATCCCCGAATTCCGAATCCCTGAATTCTAGAGCCCCGAATTTCGAAACTTCAAATTCTGAAATCCTAAATTCCGATCCTGGCGCTTTAAATTTAAAAGCCAAATTAGAAGCCGAAGCGGATCAGAATTCTACCTGTGAAAACAATGCAGAGCCACAAAATTTTATATCGGATGACAGCGGCTCTTTACAGCAAAATTCCAAAGCCAGAGATTACGACAAAGATCCGATAATTCTTAAAAACTACGAATATATATATCAAAAGCTATTAATGGTTTTCTCTCTTTTTATAGTCGGCGTATTTGCCATAATCGTAAATTTTGATTGGAAAGCCAGCGGCGCAGTGGATTATAGCGCCAATGACGGTATATGCATGATTTTGTTTCTATCATTTTTATCGCTATTCATTATATTGCCGGAGCTTATAGATTATAGAAAAGAGAGACCGACGATACGGCTTAAAAACAATCAAATAGAATTTTACGAAAAAGATAAAATCGCGTATGTCGAGCAATGTGAAAATTTGCAGCATAATATGGATTGGTCCTTTTTTATAGGAAATTTTAAAGGGAAAAGAGGATTGCTATATATGTTTATGGCGGTATTGCTATGCTTGGTTTTCATGACGATTGATCTTGTAGTTGTTCGTTGGTTTTTGAGCTTTGCTTTGTTTCAGTTTGTGGGCAATGTATTAGTAAAATTTATCTTTTGTCTTGTTTTGGGAAAGAGCGGCGATAGGAGATTTTCAATTTTCCCCGTATTAAGAGTTGGTAAACCGCATTATGGACATATCAGCTTATTTGCTTGCTCCAGATATTATTTAATACCGATA
>CAUONQ010000097.1:0-5490 GCA_963456995.1 uncultured Campylobacter sp.
GTGCCGAAGCGAGCGTGGACTATCCCGATTTTGCAGGCGCACTGGCGGAAGCTATTTTAGCTGAATGTGAAGCCTGCGTGCGAAGTGAAAATTTTAAAGAAAATAACGATAAAAATTTCGCTGTAGCCTCGGAAAATTCCGAAGCGGGCAGTAACGAAAATTTTCTCACAAGCATAAAAGGTTGCGAAAATTTTAACGGCGCCGTGCAATGTAACGGAAAAAATGAAAATTTTAATGCTGTTAAAAACACTAGTCACGAAAATTTTAACGCTAGCGAAAGCATGACTACCTGCGTAAACGCAGCCGTAAGCCAGAATGCGAGTAAAGATAAAATTTTAAATTCCACAAGTTACGGCATTTACGGAATTCTTATCTGCGGTACGGGCATCGGTATCAGCATCGCCGCAAACCGCCACGCTCACATCCGCTGCGCGCTGTGTCATGACGCAACCAGCGCTAGATTAGCCAGAGAGCACAACGACGCCAACGTCCTAGCCTTCGGCGAGCGATTGATGGGCGCGCTAGTGATTGAAGATATGATTAGGGCATTTTTTAGTACCGATTTTGCGGGCGGTAGGCACATTAAGCGCGTCGCAAAGCTAGGTACTTGCAGTAGTGCGAATTGCGCGCATGGATTTGACGAAGAGAATTCCATGCAGAATTCCGCTCGAAATTTTGCAGAACAAAACTGTTGCACTAATTTAAACGGACGAAATTCCAAATCAAACTTCGGCGGTAAAAATCCTTCTTGCAAAAATCCTATCTACACGGATTCCGCATTAAATTTTGCGCGGAGCCTTAACGATAAAAATTCCTTTTTTACTGGCGAGAATTCCTTGATAGGCTTTTGCGGTGCACATCATATAAATTTAAATTCTGCGCACGCAAAGATAATCTTTGATGGGAAAAATCCATTGGGTAAAAATTCCACTAGTGCAAATTTTGCGTTAAATTTTGCACGCGCGGGCGTTTGCGAGAAAAATTTTGCTCAAAAAGCTAGCCGCAAAGATTTTGTCGGTTTGAACCCCACAATTATAAATTTCAAGGTTACAAATTCCTTCTTTATGAACGTTAAGCCAAAAAACGTAAATTGCGCTAGTGCGGGTTTAACAGATGCGAATTCTGCTATTGCGAGCGTAAATTTAAAGGAAGCAAATCTTTCTAGCATAGATTTTAAAAGCTTAAATTCTGCCTATTTTAGCGCAACCTCCGCTACTATGCGCCGCTTTGCAAATCCAAATGAAGGAGGCGAGCAATGAGCGTAGCATTAGGCGTTTTAGCGCTATTTTTTGCAGCACTACTTATTCTATCGATCCGAAAAAATTCTAAAATTTACGCCTTACTTCGCAAGAGCGAAGAAAGAATTTCAAAGCTTAAAAGCGATAACGAAAAGCTTAAAACTGCCCTTCGCTTCGGCATCGAGGCTCTGCAAAACGAGGAGAGCGAAAACTGCAGCTTAAAAATCCAAAATGCAAGATTGAAAAGAGGTAAGCTATGAAAAGCCTAAGCAGCGAGCAAAAAAGCTATTTATTTCGCTCGATCCGCACCGTGCGTGACTTCCCAAAGCCCGGTATTTTGTTTTACGATATCACGACGCTCGTAGGCGATCGCGAGGCGTTCAATTTCCTGCTTGATCATCTAGCCGAGCGCTACGCCGATTACGGACTTGATTATATAGTAGGCATAGAAAGTCGCGGATTTATTTTTGCAGCGGCACTTGCTGCGAGGTTGAGGGTTGCTTTTGTGCCAATTAGAAAGCCAAAGAAACTCCCGTATATCACGATTTCGCAAAAATACAGCCTTGAATACGGCTTCGATCAGGTCGAGATGCACGTGGATGCATTCTCCGGCGTGCAGGATGCCAAGGTACTGCTAATCGACGATCTTATCGCCACCGGAGGCACCGCACGAGCGGCATTAGATCTCATCGCGCAGACGCAGGCTAAGTGCGTCGAGGCGTGCTTTTTATTAAATTTGCGCGAGTTAAACGATCTAGGCGAGTTTTCGCGTCGCACAAACGTTTATTGCGTTTTAGAGGCGTGATTTTGGAAGAGCTACTTAAAAATTTACTGCAAGAATACCACCAATACGCCTATATCGTGCTTTTTGTTTGGTGTATTTTAGAAGGCGAAATCGCGCTGATTTTAGGCGGCATAATGGCGCACGAGGGACATATAAATTTGCCACTAGGTATCTTTGTCGCGGGGCTTGGGGCATTTTGCGGCGATCAGTTTTATTTTTATATCGGTCGCTACAACAAAAAATATATCAGTAAAAAGCTCGCGGCGCAGCGCCGAAAATTTGCGATTGCGCACCTGCTTTTGCAACGCTACGGCTGGCCGATAATTTTAATGCAGCGCTATATGTATGGCTTTCGCGTCATCATCCCGATGAGTATCGGTATCACTCGCTACAGCGCAAAGAAATTTGCGATTATCAATCTTTTTAGCGCTTGGTGCTGGTCGGGTGTAACGATGGTTTTGGCGTGGTATTTCGGTGAGGAGATCTGGAGCGGGCTGCGGCTAATCGAGCAACACTGGTATTTTGCGATACCTATCATAGGCGGAATTTTATATCTATTTTTTAGGTTATTTAAACGTATGGAAAATCACTTTATGAACTCACGAAAGGAACGAGATGAAAGTAAAACTGCTAGATCGTAAAATTAACGAGATAGAGGCGGATTTTGAAGTTATTTTAGTCGTAGATAAAAATTTAAATCACGAATTTATTAAAGACGCGGATAAGTTTGCGCTTTTTAATTACAAAGGCGAGGGCAATCTGCTGCTTGCCGAGAGCGGACGGCTGTATGTGGGCGTTAAGGAGCTTAGCTTCGATAGGTTGCGAGCGGCGCTTGCGAGCGCATACAACGCGCTTAAGGGCTACGCGATTAAAAATTTTAAAATCGCCTTTTACAAATGCGGCTGCGACCGCAGAAGCACGATGGCGATGGTCGAGGGCGTGCTTTTGGGCGGCTATGAGTTTAATAAATATAAAAGCGATAAAAAAAGCTCCAGCTTGAATGAAATTTTAATCTCGACGCAGGAGTACGGCGGCAGTAGCCCCGACATGCAAAAGATGAACTACGGCGTGCAGCAAGGCATCGTGATGGCAAACGCCGCAAATTTTGCGCGCGATGGCGTCAATGAGATCCCTGAAATTTACACGCCCGAAAAGATGGCGAGCGAGGCTGAAATTTTAGCCTCGAACTACGACGACGTGAGCGTTAAAATTTACGACGAAGATTTTTTGCGCGAGCAGAATATGAATGCATTTTTGGCGGTCAATCGCTCCAGCGCTCATCCGCCGCGCCTCATCCATCTGATCTATAAGCCGCAGCGCTGCCTAAAGCGCATTGTTTTCGTCGGCAAAGGGCTTACTTACGACAGCGGCGGGCTAAGCTTAAAGCCTGCCGATTATATGCTTACGATGAAAAGCGACAAAAGCGGCGCGCTTGCTGCGATGGGTATCATCAAAGGTGCTGCCGAGCTTGAGCTGCCGTTTGAGATACATGCGGTTATCGGTGCCACCGAAAATATGATCGGCGGCGATTCGTATAAACCCGACGACGTACTACTTAGCCGCAGCGGCGTAAGTATCGAGGTGCGAAACACCGACGCGGAGGGGCGGCTCGTGCTTGCCGACTGCCTAAGCTACGCACAGGAACTTGCACCCGATCTACTAATCGATATGGCGACGCTAACCGGCGCTTGCGTCGTGGGGCTAGGCGAATACACGAGCGGTATCATGGGAAACAGCGAGGAACTAAAGCGTAAATTTAAAGATTTTAGCGGATCAAGCGGCGAGCTATTTAGCATTTTGGAATTTAACGATTATCTGCGCGAGCTAATCAAAAGCAGTATCGCGGACGTCTCCAACTGCGCTTCTAGCAGATACGGCGGCGCGATAACCGCGGGGCTATTTTTGGATAAATTTATCAAAGACGAGTATAAAGACAAGTGGCTGCACCTAGACATCGCAGGGCCTGCGTATCTGGAAAAGGCGTGGGGCTATTACGCAGCGGGCGCGACTGGCGCGGGCGTGAGAGCAAACTTATATTTCTTGCAGGCTCTAGTCAAAGAGCTGAAGGACGCGTAGATGGGGCTGTCAGTAGGGATCGTAGGGCTTCCGAACGTCGGTAAATCTACCACTTTTAATGCACTTAGCGGCGCGCAAAACGCGCAGGCGCAGAACTATCCATTCTGCACGATCGAGCCCAATAAAGCGGTCGTGCCCGTACCCGATGCCAGGCTCGGCAAGTTAGCACAGATCGTTAAGCCGGGTCGCATCGTGCATTCGACCATCGAGTTTGTAGATATCGCGGGCCTCGTGCGCGGAGCTAGCAAAGGTGAGGGTCTGGGGAATAAATTTCTTTCAAATATTCGCGAGTGCGAGATCATCCTTCATATCGTGCGCTGCTTCGAAAGCGGCGACATAACCCACGTCGAAGGCTGCGTCGATCCTATCCGCGACATCGAGATCATCGAAACCGAGCTGATTTTAGCGGATATCGAGCAGCTTGGACGCAAGATCGAGCGCCTCGGCAAGGAAGCCAAAGCAAATCAAAAAGGCGCTAAAGAGGCGCTAGCCGTAGCGAACGAGCTTTTAGCGCATCTAAACGACGGCAAGCCCGCTTCAAATTTTGCGCTCAAAGAAGATGAAAGCTACATCGCTTTAAATCGTGAGCTGCGCCTGCTTAGCGCCAAAGATGTAATTTACGGCGCAAATGTGGACGAAGACGGCATCGCGCAAGATAACGAATATGTCGCGCGCGTAAGAGAATACGCAAATGCCCGCGGCGCCGAGGTGATCAAGCTCTGCGCCAAGATCGAAGAGGAACTCATAGGGCTAAGCGATGAGGAGACGCACGAGATGCTACAAAGCCTGGGCGCGCAACAAAGCGGGCTGGAGCTCATCATCAAGCGCTCCTTTGCGAAGCTCAGCCTCATCAGCTACTTTACCGCCGGTGAGATGGAGGTGCGCGCGTGGACGATCGCGAAGGGCTGGAAGGCTCCGAAGGCCGCGAGCGTGATCCACAACGACTTTGAGCGCGGATTTATCAAAGCCGAGGTGATCGGATTTGATGATTTTATCGCGTGTGGTGGCGAGAGTAGGGCGAAAGAAGCGGGCAAAATGCGCCTTGAGGGCAAGGACTACGTCGTGCAAGACGGCGATGTGATGCACTTTAGATTTAATGTTTAAAATTTGGTTTTAGGCGCATTGAAATTCGGTCTGCGCTAGCTTTAAAATTTTGTAAAATTTCGGCTTAGCCGAGAGCTTAATAAATTTTGATTTTTGGAGCAGCGGCTTTTGGCTGAAATTCGTATCGCTAGAACAAAACGAGACACGCTCTAAAGCCTAGTTAAATTTCACGGCGAAATTTAATTGGCTTGGTTCGCGCTAAAAATTTTAAGTAAACAAAGTCGCCTCGCGTAAAATTTGCACTTAAATTCGTCCGGCAAAACATGTCTAAGAAATACTTCTCAAATC
>CAUONQ010000098.1:0-5466 GCA_963456995.1 uncultured Campylobacter sp.
CATCAAATTTCAGCAAATCTAAAGTTTTAAAATGTATAATCGCCATCATAAATTTTATTAACAAGGAGAAACAAATGATAGTAACCAACAAAGCCGTTGATTTTACGGCAACTGCGGTTTTAGGCAACAACGAAATAGTTGAGGATTTCAACCTCTATAAAAATATCGGCGAAAAAGGCGCGGTCGTATTCTTTTATCCAAAAGATTTTACTTTCGTCTGCCCGAGCGAGATCATCGCGTTCGATCACAGATATCAAGATTTCAAATCCAAAGGTATCGAAGTTATCGGCGTTAGCTGCGATAGCGAGTTTACCCACCTTGCATGGAAAAATACTCCGGTAAATGCAGGCGGTATCGGCAAAGTGCAGTTCCCACTCGTCTCAGACATCACGAAGGACATCGCGCGCAGCTTTGACGTGCTGTTTGGCAACGCCGTAGCGCTTCGCGGCAGTTTTCTACTTGACAAAGACGGCACCGTTCGCCACGCTGTCATCAACGACCTACCGCTAGGCCGCAATATCGACGAGATGCTTCGCATGGTCGATACGATGCTATTTACAAACGAGCACGGCGAGGTCTGCCCTGCAGGCTGGCACAAAGGCGACGCAGGGATGAAAGCGGATCCTAAGGGCGTCGCGGATTATCTAGGCAAAAATGCGAGCAAACTATAAGTTGTAAAATTCTTCACGCGAGCGTACGAATTCAATGTTAACTGCGTAAGGTTTAAATTTAGCCTTGCACTGGCTATTAAAGCCTGCGAAGCTTTCTAAATTCCGCCGCCAAAATTTTAAGTCGCGGCGGCGGAATTCCAAAAATTCCAAAAATTCCAAAAATTCCAAAAATTCCAAAAATTCCAAAAATTCCAAAAATTCCGTTTCTTGAAAATCTGCAAGTAAAATTTCAAAATCGCAAGTAAAATCTCAAATCCTTGGCAAAATTTCACTCATAACAAAGCTTGCAAAATCATACTTTAAACTAGCTTTTGTTACAATCGCAAGTTTTTAAATCCAAGGACAATTATGAAAAAGCTTATATTTTTTATCTCCGCCCTGCTTTGCTCTTATAGCCTTTACTCCGCAGATACCAACCCGGACGCGCCACTTAAGCTCGATCCTAGCGTAGTGCACGGCAAGCTGGCAAACGGCGTGAAATTTTATATCCTCAAAAACGACGTGCCGAAAAATAGTGCGCTTTTTTACCTCAACGTAGCCGCGGGCAGTGTTGATGAAAATGACGACGAGCAGGGCTTGGCGCATTTTGTCGAACATATGGCGTTCAATGGCAGCGAGCACTTCGATAAAAACGAGCTAGTCCACACCCTGCAGCGCCTTGGAGTGAAATTCGGCGCCGATCTCAATGCACAGACTGGATTTGAAAATACCACCTACAACATCCAGGCCCAAGTGAGCGACGAGACACTAAAGGATGTATTTTTGGTACTGCGCGATTATGCAGGCGGCGTGAAATTTGACGAGAACGAAACGCAAAAGGAAAAGGGCGTCATCTTAGAGGAAGCAAAAAAAGGCTTTGAGAGGCGCTTTTACGAAAAGCGCGCCACATATTTATACCCTAATTCCATATTTTCAAGACGCTTTCCGATCGGACAAAATGAAATCATCAAAGGCGCCACTGGCGAGCAACTAAAAAAATTCTACGTGCGTAACTACCTTCCTAGCGCCATTAGCATCATAGTCGTAGGCGACGTAAACGTTGAGCAGATTAAAAACCTAATCAAGCAAAATTTTAGCTCTCTTTCTGCGCACGGCGAAAAAATCCCGCGCGATCTTAGCCTACGCCCATTTGAAGGCGGGCTAGCAAGCACTGTAGAGCCCGAGCTCGGCACTAATGTCGCTAGCGTGCTTTACGCAGGCAAATATGAGCCGCTAAGAAGCTACGGTGCGCTTAAAAATGAGTGGCTGCAAGCCTACGTATCGAGGCTGATGGAGCTTGGATACGACGCGATGAATGTAAATGCCAAAATTCCGCTTAAAGCCTATTTCGGCTCGGACGATCTGTTTAAAAACCGCAGACTATACAGCATAAGCGCAAATATTTTTAATTTCGACGCCAACGCCACGCTAAGTAGTCTTTTTAGCGCGATCAAAGGGGTGCGCGAACACGGATTTAACAATGACGATTTTGATAGCGTTAAGGCGGAATTTAAACATCAAGTGCAAGCCGATCTGCTTAAAAACGATACACAAAGTGCGCAAATAGAGGCACTACTTGATTTCGTACAAAACGGCAATGTAAAGCTTAGTAAGCAAGACGAGCACGATCTAAGCCTCAAGGCGTTAGAAGAAATAACGCTAGCAGATGTTAATAAATTTTTCTCTCAGATAACGGATGGAGCGAGATTTACGGAGATTATCTCTGCAAAAGATTTGGGCGTTAGCCAAAAAGACGCGGAGCTGCTCTACGAAAAAGCGCTGCCGTTTAATTTCGCTGCTTCGAAGCTTGCTTCCAAGCAGCTTGCGGGAGCAGATTTAAAAGAGATGGAATTTAAAGCACAAAAAGGCGCTAGCGGCACTGAAATTTTGGAGTTCAAAAACGGCGCGAAGGTAATTTTAAAGCCTCTTAAAAGCGAGAAAAATAAAATCGCCCTCGCAGCCGTTAAAAAAGGCGGCTACGCACATTTCGGCAAAGCTCGTGGCGAAATTCTAACCGCGCTGCTAAACTCAGGCACCATAGGCGAGCTAAACGAATATGAGGCGGGACGCTTGACCTCAAAATTTGATTATAAGCTAAGATTGAGGATGGATGACGCGGACTGCGGTTTTAGAGGCGCAGGAGCGGATCTGGAGGCGATGGCACGCGAGCTTTACGCAAGATTTAGCGAGCCGCTAATTCATGCAAGCTCGCTTACAAAATACAAAACCGACGCGCTTTCGGCGATCGCACTACGAGACGAGACGGCGGAATTTAAATTCGGCGAGCAAATTTTAAAATCGCTATATTCGGGAGATACGGCTCGCAAGCAGCCGCTTAGCGTGGATGACGTAAAGAGCGCAAATCTTACCGATTTACAGCGCGATGCGGATGAAATTTTTTCAGGTGCTGGAAATTTTATCTTTGTGCTTAGCGGCGATTTTGAGCCTGCGCGCGCAAAACAAATTCTAGCCAAATATATCGGCAATCTAAAGCCAGGCGTAAACAGCGCTACGCCTAAAACTTTGATGCTAAATACTTCTAGCGGCGAGATTGTGCAAGATTACGGCGATAGTGATAAAAGCGAAGTTCGGATGATTTTTTCAAACTATGAGCTACAAAATTTCGACTTTGCAGACACTTATAAATTTCAAGCGTTAAAAAGTGTGCTAAGCAATCGCATCGTCGAGCAGATCCGCGAGGCGCGCGGACAAATTTACTCGGCGATGGTGCATAGCGCCTATGTGCGTGAGCCACAAATCGCAGCGAGCTTGAATGTATCGTTTTCTACCGAACCGAAAGATACCCGTGCGGTTGCAGCAAGCGTGAGTGAAATTTTAAAGCAGATCGAAAGCTCGGGCGTAAAAGATAGCGAGCTGGCAAATTTTAAAAAAGCTCAAATTCTATCGACCAAAAGAGCTGCGCAGACGAACGATTTTTGGCTTGCTAATATCACTGCGCACGAGCTTTACGGCTATCCACTATACGACGAAAAGAGCTACGCGGCAAGCATAAATGCTGTCAAAAGCGCGGACGTACAAGAAGCGGCGCAAATGCTAAGCGATAGGCTATTTACGGCGATTTTGAATCCAAAGGAGCGTTGATGTTTGCTTCATTTTTTAAAAACAAAAAATGGGCATTTTGGGCATATTCGGGAATATTTTTTCTAATTGCGATTAATTGGTATCAAACTACCTTAAATGTGAGAATAAACGAATGGTACCGCGCGTTTTATGATATGTGCCAAAACATAGATCGTCATACACTAAATGATTTCTATACACAGATGAAAGTTTTTTTATGGATAGCGATGCCCTACGTAGTCTCTGCGATTTCAGAACGATATGCAGCTCGTATTTGGACATTTAAATGGCGGGAAGCGATGACCTTTTCTTATTTTTCATACTGGAAAAAGGTAGGCAAAGATATCGAAGGAAGCTCGCAACGTATCCAAGAAGATATCTTTCGCTTCTCAAGAACTATCGAGGAAATGGGTACGAGAGTGCTTTCGGCGGCTATGACACTGTTTGCATTCATACCTGTGCTATGGGGGCTTAGTAGCAATGTTCCTTTTGAATTTCTAAAAAAAATTCCGGGCTCACTTGTTTGGATTGCACTTGCAATCAGCATCGGTGGACTAATAATTTCTTGGCTGGTTGGCTGGTATCTACCGAGACTGGAATACAACAATCAAAAGGTCGAGGCGGCCTTTAGAAAAGAACTTGTTTTTGCGGAGGAGGATAAGATAAATTACGCAAGCGAGGAAAAAATTCTTTCGTTATTTGATAAGATCAAATATAACTATTTTAAACTGTATCTGCATTACTGCTATTTTGATATGTGGTTCAACTCATTTTCGCAGTTTCTAATGATCGTACCTTACTTGATAATGGGTCCTGGGTTATTTACTAAGGTAATTACGCTTGGAGTTATGGTGCAGGTAAGTAACGCTTTTAATCAAGTGCGCGGTAGTTTTAGTATTTTTATGAATAACTGGACGACGATCACGGAGCTTCGCTCAATCCATATGCGACTTAAAGAATTTGAAAAAAATATCGACTACAAGGGCTAGATAAAATTTCGCCCGCACTTTGCGACCCAAAATTTCACTTTCTAAATTTAAAGTGAAATCCCAGGCCGCAAGCTTTTAAAATTTCTACCCTTTTACTGCTCTCTTTTTTCGTGATGAGTAATGTTTAGCTTTATAAATTTATAGCTTCCTACGAGCAAGATCATCCAAATCGCGATGAAAACTAAAGATTTGATCATTTTTAATCCTTAAAATTTTTATAATGCGGCGCATAAAAAGCGCCGCCGATATGAAATTTAACTAAGCGCAAAAGCACGCAGTGCCGCGCACGCGAGCAGCTTCTTGCCGCCACACGGCGCGCAGAAGCCGCGCTAGAGCGGGTGCCTAATAATGCTCGTTTGAAAGCTCCTCTTTATCGAGCTTCTTAGCATCCATCGCGCGCCAAACATAGCTGATATAACCCAGCACGAAAGGCACTAGAAACGACACGTAAAACATCGTCTTAAGCGTATAGAGGCTCGAACTTGCGTTGCTTATCGAAAGCGAGCTTTGCAGGTCGAAATTTGACGGATAAAACGCCGTATTGTTTAGTCCTAGGATCAAAAATACGCTCGTTACCGCACATACGACGCCCACTCCGTAAAAAAATACTCCGCGACCGCTTCTAGTAAACACCCCTTTGCATACCCCAACCAAAACCAGCACGACGCCTATCACCAGCACGACTCACGGCTCAGGAAGGCTTACGTAGCTCTGCCGATATCTGCAGCTGTCGAGGCTTACTAATC
>CAUONQ010000099.1:0-5463 GCA_963456995.1 uncultured Campylobacter sp.
TTATCGGGCTTACTTTCGGCGCGGTTGCCGCTGTGGGTGGTGTTTTTGCGCTAGTGGGGATGAAGAAATCGTGGGATCCGCTACCTAGCGTGCGCGCCGCCGGCGTCACTACGGTAGATCTAAGTCCGATCAAAGAGGGCGAGCTGTATCAAACGCAGTGGCGCAAAAAGCCGATTTTCGTGCTTAAAAAGACCGCCGATATGCCTAAAAACGATGACCGTGACGTCGTCGTAGGAGATGCTAGATATACGCTTTGCATCGGGCTTTGTACGCATTTGGGCTGTATTCCTAGCTACAAGCCATCGACGCAACAATTCATTTGTGCATGTCACGGCGGGATTTTCGATGCTAACGGCGTAAACGTATTCGGTCCGCCGCCGCGCCCTATGGATATACCGCCCTTTAAAATCGACGGAACGAAACTCGTTTTAGGCGAAGAGGGCCCCGAATACCAAGCCCTAAAGCAGAAAGCATAGGAGGCGCAGATGGCACATATCAGAAAAGCTACGGGAGTTTGGGATTGGTTCGACCAAAGGCTCGCTGTAACGAAATTTTTCAAGGTGATGGTAAGCGAGTATTGGATTCCTAAAAATATCAGCTTCCTTTGGGCGATGGGCGTTATTTTGATGACGCTATTTATAGTTTTGTTCGTTAGTGGACTAATGCTCGTGATGTATTATAAGCCGGATGTAAATTTAGCCTTCGATAGCGTAAATTTCACGATTATGAAAGAGGTTGAATACGGCTGGCTATGGCGCCATATCCACGCAGTATCGGCATCGGTCGTATTTTTGATCCTATACATTCATACTTTAGTAGCCATTTATTACCGCTCGTATAAGCAAGGGCGAGAGATGATTTGGGTAAGCGGAATGCTGCTTTTCATCATCTTTTCGGCCGAGGCTTTCAGCGGCTATATGCTTCCATGGGGGCAGATGAGCTACTGGGCAGCGATGGTTATTACGAATTTATTCGGCGGAATTCCGGTAGTTGGTGACGCGATAGTCGAATGGATTCGCGGCGATTACGCCGTAAGCGATCCGACGCTGACGCGATTTTTTATGCTTCATGTCTGTTTGCTGCCTCTCGTGGTGGTTGCGGTGCTGGCGGTGCATTTCTATTCGCTTAGATTTCCGCATGTAAATAACCTAGACGGCGAGGAGATTGACTTTGAGCTCGAGGGCGAGAAGTATTTGGAAGGAAAAACTAGCGAAAGCAAGGTAATTCCGTTTTGGCCCGGCTTTTTGGCGAAGGATTTTTTCTACGTCAGTATCTTTATGATATTTTTCTTTTATCTGGTCGGCTTTCACTTCGATTTTGCGATGGATCCGATAAATTTCGAGCCTGCAAACAGCCTCAAAACCCCAACGCATATCTATCCGGAGTGGTACTTTCTCTGGGAGTATGAAATTCTGCGCGGATTTTACTTCGACGTAGGAGCACTTAAGGCTGCCGACATCGGGCTTATCGCCTTTGCATTTGCCGGAGTTTCGCTATTTTTTATCCCGTTATTTGACTGCAGCAGCGTAGTAGCGCCTGCGCACAAAAACAAAGCGTTTTTCATTTGGTTTTGGATTTTAGTAATCGACATGATCCTGCTTAGCCTTTTCGGCAAGCTCCCTGCAGACGGCGTGGAGCTTGGTATCGAAAATAAATACTGGGGCTTTGCTTTATCGATCATCTATATCGGATTGCTCGTCGTAGTGCTTCCGTTAATTACAATCGCAGAAAGAAAGAGGGTCTAGCCATGAAAGAGATAAGAACCCTAATCTTGGTGCTTTTTTGTGTGGGAATTTTATACTGGTTTATCGAGCCTTATGCTCATACTAAGCTTAGTCCGCACACCGATCCGGTAAATTACGATTTTGCAGCAGGCGATACGGCTTTAGCTGCGCATAACGTAGCCGCAGCAGAAAGCGCTTTGGCCGCAGCCGAAAAGGGCAGAGATGAGACGATGATAAAAAATTCTAAAAAAGCCCTTGCCAGCGCGAAAGAGCAACAAGACAAAACGGTGCTTTTTTGGGACGAGATAAATAAAATAGATCTTAGCAAAGGCGATGCCGTGCGCGGCGCCGAAACCTTTACAAATGCAGGCTGCACCGCATGTCATGGAGTAAAAAGTGCAAATATCCCCGCTCCTATGGACGCAGCAAGCGCTAGTGCCGCATACGGCGTCAATCCTCCGGATCTTAGCAGCGCAGGCTATCTATACACCGATAAATTCTTAGCTGCGCTCATCAAAGATCCGATCATGGCTCTTAAGCTAGATCAGAAATTTGGTGACGAAAAGCCTTTTCCGATGCCCGGGTTTTTCGGTGCAGGCGGCGATTTAAATCAAGAGATCGCCGATATCGTAGCCTATCTAAAGTCGCTCGCTCCTAGCGAGGATAAGCTAATCGCCTCTGAGGCTGCTGCTAGCGGCATCAAACAAGGCACCGAACTAAATGAAGCGCAGAAAAAATTCCTTTTAAGCAAGGCGGTTTTTGAGGATGCTTGTCTAAGATGCCACGACGTCAAATATGATAAGCTCTTTGCATCCAGCGACAAGGCTAGCTTGGCTGCGTATATGGGCTCGACGCCTCCTGATCTTTCGATGATGATCCGTTCTAAGGGCGCCAACTATCTACACGAGTTTATCAATGATACGCAAAAGAAGCTTCCAGGCACTTCGATGCCGCGCGTAGGCTTGAACGAAAACGCTGAAGCCAAGGTCGTGGAGTATCTAGCTGACGTAGGCGACAGCAAAAAATCGCAGCGTGAAGCTACAACCATAAATATTATGATCTATTTCTTGATCCTTTCTGTTTTTGCAGGTCTTTGGAAAAGCAAAATTTGGTCGAAACTTCATTAAAATTTTAGCAGTCGGAGCAAAATCCGACTGCCTTTTAAAATTCCGCCATATCCTAAATTCTATTAAATTCCATCTATCAAAAAGCTCTTACAATTGAGAATTTAGCCGCTTTCGTGCTTTATGATAACCGCTTTTTTTATTACTTTTTAAGATTTTTCTACATATAATTGCCACTCAATTTTGAAATTTAATGTACGAATTCAACTCAAGAAGGTTCAGATGAAATTTTTTAAATTTGCGGTTTTAGCTCTAATTTTTCCGCTTGCTATGCTTTTTGCGGATACGGATTATCGCGCGGAAGCAGCGACGATAAAAGAGAAATTTGCTCAAGCGATCAAACTTTATGTCGATGGTAATAATTCTGAGGCTAGAAAGATAACTCAAGAGGCGTATTTTGGGCATTTTGAAAATCTGGAAGCCGGCATTCGCATAAATTTAAGTCAGAAAAAATCCTACGATATGGAGAAGCAATTCGGCGATATCCGTAAAGCGATCAAAGCAGAAAAGCCTCTAAATGAGATCCAAGCAATGATCGATAATCTAAATCGCGAGATTGACGAGGTTCTGCCTGTGATTGAATCTGGTCATCGTCTCGTAGCCGAGTATCAAGATGGAGGCGATGGCAGCACTTCTGCGCCAGCCTCAGGCGGGAATTCCGCAGCATCCGGTACAACTTCGCCTTGGATGAGCGTCTATACGGAATTTAAAACTGAGCTGGATAACGCTAAAGCTGCGTTTGATAAAAAAGACACTGCTGCGCTAAAAGCTGCGCTAAATCGCGCTAAATTTGATATCTACCGCAACGAACGCCTAGAAGAGGCGGTACGAAAATATGTCTCGTCTCAGACCGATCAATCAATCCAGCAGATCATCGGAAATCTATTGCGCGAGGATGCAGATACGGACAAATCAAAATTTGACGAAGCGATAAACGCCCTAGATAATCTAGCATTAAAAGCTGTAAATGATTTGCCGCAAGAAAGCTACTCCATAGCGCCACAGACTGCGTTAGCTCAAAGCGATACTAGCGAGGATGAGGGCAAGGATTTTACGCCGATTGTGCAAAATATCAAAGACAAAATGGCTAAGGTTTTGCAGCTTTACGAGAGCGGCAAGGTTGATGATGCGATCGACGAGAGCGGCAATATCTACTTCGACGAATACGAAGAGAGCGGTATGGAAAATATCGTCGGTGCTAAAAATACTCAGCTTAAGCTAGACACCGAAGCAAGCTTTAATAAAATTTCGGCTCTTATGCGCGCGGGCGCTTCCAAAGAGCAGATCGTAGCGGCGCAAAACAAGCTATTTGATCAGCTCACCCAAAGCCTAGAGCTAACGAAGAAATCAAGCAACTGGGATCTATTCTTATACGCGCTTACCATCATCTTGCGCGAAGGATTCGAAGCGCTCATCATCGTAGCCGCAGTCATCGCTCTACTTATAAAATCCGGCAACTCAAAACACCTAAATATCGTTTACAGCGCTCTTGGCGTCGCGGTTGTGCTAAGTATCGCTACGGCTTATGGGCTAAATTATATCTTTGGTAGCGAAAATGCAGGGCAAACGCGCGAAGTGATGGAGGGCGCGGTGATGTTAATCGCCGTAGTTCTGCTATTTTATGTGGGCTTTTGGCTTCTTTCAAATGCAAGCTCCAAAAAGTGGAGCGCCTATATCCAAGGTCAAATTTCAAACAGCCTAAGCTCGGGCGATAGCAAGATGCTTTGGTGGACGGTATTTTTAGCGGTTTATCGCGAGGGCGCAGAGACGGTGCTATTTTATCTGGCACTACTTTTCGATGCTAAAAGTCCGGCAGCTACCAGCATGGTAGCAGCAGGCTTTGTAGCTGGTCTAGCGGCTCTTATTATAGTTTATATCGTCATCAAAAAATTCTCGCTTAAAATCGCTATCAAGCCGTTTTTCATCGCTACATCGGTCATTATCTTTTATATGTCCGTCGTATTCGTGGGCAAAGGCGTGATGGAGTTAGTCGAGGGCAAGGTATTTGTGCCTACCGTAATAGACGGGCTTCCAACGATTACGTGGATCGGATTTTATCCTTACGTCCAGAGCCTCGTGCCGCAAGCGGTGATGATCGTGCTTTTGATCGTAGGAATTTTAATCTTAAAAAATAAGCAAAAAAACAAATCTTAATAAGGAGAGAAAAGATGAAAAAGATTTTTTCAGGTATGTTGGCACTAAGCCTAGCCTCTGTTATAGCAATGGCGGGAGAGCATCCGATCGGCGAGCCGATTGAGCAAAATGGAATGGAGATCGCTGCAGTTTATCTTCAGCCTATCGATATGGAGCCTAAAGGCATCGATCTAGCTCCTAGCAAGGCGGACATCCACCTTGAGGCCGATATCCACGCTATCAAAGGCAACGCAAACGGATTTGGCGAGGGCGAGTGGATCCCTTACCTAAAGATCGCTTACGTGCTTAAAAACCTAGATACCGGCAAGATCCAAAAGGGAAATTTCATGCCGATGGTAGCTAGCGACGGCCCTCACTACGGCGCCAATATCAAGATGGTAAACGGCGTAGGCAACTACGAGCTAACCTATAACATCGAAAATCCAAGCGCCAACGGATTTGGTCGCCACGCAGACAAAGCG
>CAUONQ010000100.1:0-5451 GCA_963456995.1 uncultured Campylobacter sp.
GGCATGGGCGCGCTTGACGTGGGCTGCGGCAGCGGAATTTTAAGTATCGCGATGAAAAAACTGGGCGCAAAGGTAAGCGCCTGCGATACCGACGAGCAGGCGGTGACGGCTACGCAGCAAAACTCCGAGAAAAACGGCGTGCAGATCGATAAAATTTGGCTCGGCAGCGTTTCAAGCCTAAATGAGCAAGGCTCAAGCGCAGCCGCGCAGCCGCAGTTTGATCTCGTCGTCGCAAATATAATCGCCGACGTGATTTTGATCCTAAGCGAGGATCTAAAAAAAGCGTTAAAACCCGGCGGCAAGCTTGTGCTGTCTGGAATTTTAGAAAAATATAAAGATAGGATTGAGCAGGCCTTTTCGGATTTAAATTTCGTGCAGATGAAAAAGCAAAACGAATGGCTTAGCTTCGTTTATGAAAGGAAGATATGAATAACAACCCAAATAATCAACCCCCTCAAAACGGCGGCGGAAACAATTTTTTTAATAAAAATCCGATCGGCGTTTTTATAATTTTTGCGCTTATTTTGATAGTCGTGTTTAAAGCGATATCCCCAAGCGGCGGATTTGATAGCGGCGGAGTGCTAGGCTCCGTCTCGGGCGAGAGTAGAAACGTAACTTACTCCGAGCTAAAATCGCAGATCAAAAACTCTCAAGTAAGCATGGTTTCTATCGGGAGCTCCACGATTAAAGCTCAAGTCGGCAACGTAATCTACACTGCCAAGCGCGTGGATGATCCCGAGCTCGTTCAAATCTTAGAATCGCGCAAAATTCCATACGGCGCGTATAACGAGAGCAACTTTTTGACCGATCTGCTCTTTAGCTGGGTATTGCCACTCGTGATTTTCTTTGGAATTTGGATGTTTTTAGCCAACCGCATGCAGCGGAATATGGGCGGTGGCGTGCTCGGCATCGGAAGCTCTAAAAACCTGGTAAGCGCCGAAAAGCCGAAGGTTAAATTTAGCGATGTCGCTGGCGTCGAAGAGGCGAAAGAGGAGGTTAAGGAGATCGTAGATTTCTTAAAAAATCCGGAGCGATACATTAGCCTCGGGGCTAAAATTCCAAAGGGCGTGCTTTTGGTTGGGCCTCCCGGCACTGGTAAGACGCTACTAGCTAAGGCGGTTGCGGGCGAAGCGGACGTGCCGTTTTTTTCGGTATCGGGCTCCAGCTTCATCGAGATGTTCGTAGGCGTGGGCGCCAGCAGGGTGCGCGATCTATTTGATAACGCTAAAAAGCAGGCTCCGGCGATCGTTTTTATAGACGAGATCGACGCGATCGGCAAAAGCAGAACCGCGGGCGGTATCGGCGGAGGTAACGACGAGCGCGAACAGACGCTAAATCAGCTGCTTGCCGAGATGGACGGCTTCGGCTCGGAATCAAGCCCGGTGATCGTCCTTGCGGCTACCAATCGCCCGGAGACGCTTGATGCGGCGCTTCTGCGTCCGGGCAGATTCGATAGACAGGTTTTGGTCGATAGACCCGATTTTGACGGCAGAATGGCGATTTTGAAAGTGCATATGCGCGACGTTAAATTTGCTCGCGATATCGATATCGAAGAGATCGCGCGCCTTACCGTTGGCTTTGCGGGAGCCGATCTTGCAAACATTATCAACGAAGCCGCGCTTTTAGCGGGTCGCGAGGCAAAGGCGGAGGTCGAACAAAAAGACCTGCTCGAAGCGATCGAGCGCGTCGGCATCGGACTGGCTAAAAAATCGCGCCGCGTAAGCCCGATCGAAAAGCGAATCGTCGCTTACCACGAAAGCGGTCATGCGCTCATCGCCGAGCTTACTAAAGGAGCGATGCCCGTATCGAAGGTAACTATCGTGCCGCGCGGATTGAGCGCTGCGGGATATACGCTAAATTCGCCGTTTGAAAATAGATACCTACACCAGCGCCATGAAATTTTTGCCGAGATCGATACGTTTTTGGCGGGGCGCGCGGCGGAGGACGTGTTTTTAGGCGAGATCACCGACGGAGCGGGCAACGATTTGCAGCGCGCTACCGATATGCTTAAATTTATGGCTACTCAGGTCGGAATGACCGAGGCGCTCGGGCTTGCGGTGCTCGAAAAACAGCAGTATTCCTTCCTAAACGGTGGACAGAGCATCAAGGATTACAGCGAGGTAACAGCGGTTAAGATCGACGAATATGTCCGCAAGACGCTGGATGAGCGCTATGCGGCGGTAAAAGAGACTCTAAGGACCTATGCTCCGGCGATCGAGGAGATGGTGAAGGCGCTGTATGAGAAGGAGACGGTCTCTGGCGAGCAGATCGTAGAGATCATCTCTAAATTTGAAAAAGATAACGGCATGCCTACCCGTCTGGTGCGAAATTTAGGCGATAACGACGATATAGAAAGCGCAAAGAGCGAGGCTTAAATTTAAAGCCTCGCGCAGAGCAGGAACTTAGCGCTAAATTTTAAGGCGATCGCTAAAATGCTTTACGCGCGATCCGCGGTACCGAATGAAAAGCGGTGCAAAAATAAAATTTAAAGAGTAAGAGATGGAAGAGGAAAAGGGAAAACTAATCTACATATTGCCGAATTTTTTCACGGCGGCAAGTGCATTTTTGGCGGTTATCAGCATAATTTCTACGATCAAAGGCAACTTCAGCGCCGCGATCTTTTATATCATTTTATCCTTGATCTGCGACGGGCTTGACGGTCGCGTAGCGAGGCTAACGCATGCGACGTCGAAATTCGGCGTGGAGTTCGATAGCCTTGCGGATATCGTGGCTTTCGGCGTAGCGCCGGCGCTGCTATTTTACTGCGCGGTCGGGCACGATTACGGCAAGGTCGGCTCGCTCGTAGCCGCGCTTTACGTGGTTTTCGGCGCGATCAGGCTGGCGCGATTCAACGTCACTACGGGCACCTACGAGCCTAGCGTTTTTATCGGGCTGCCGATACCAACGGCAGCGATTACGATGGCGTTTTGGATCGGAATTTATCTAAAATATGAGCTCTCCAAAGGATTCGGCATATTTTTGATCATCGCAATGGCGGCGCTGTCGTTTTTGATGGTAAGCAATATCCGCTTTCCGAGCTTTAAAAAGATTAGCCTAAAGCGCCCCAACGCGATTAAAATTTTAGTGCTTCTAATTGTCGTATTTTTCTCGCTTTTATATCTTTTCAGGCTAGAATTCCCTGCGGTGCTCACTTTGGTTTATATCGTTTACGGTTTAGTTCGTGGAGCTTTAAATTTAAGCGCGGTCAAATTTCATAAAAAAGACAAACCCGAGGAAACGGCGAAATAATCTCAGATATGTTTATCGCCGCGATTGTTTTAAGCTTGCGCGGCTATAATTTCGCCAAATTTTAACAATTTGAAAGGACAGGCAATGGACAAAAATAAAATCATAATCTTCGATACGACGCTTCGTGACGGCGAGCAAAGCCCGGGAGCGTCGATGAATACGGACGAGAAGATTCATCTTGCGTTGCAGCTTGAAAAGCTGGGCGTAGATGTTATCGAGGCGGGTTTTGCAGCGGCGAGCCCAGGGGACTTTGACGCGATAGAAAAGATCGCTAGCGCTGTTAGCAAGGCTCGCGTCTGTTCGCTTGCGCGTGCTTTAGAAAAAGACATCAAGGCTGCGGGCGAAGCGATAAAGGGCGCAAAGCTCGGGCGCATCCACACCTTCATCGCCACAAGCCCTATCCATATGGAATTTAAACTTAAAATGCAGCCGCAAGAGGTCATAAAGCGCGCCGTAGAGTCTGTACAATACGCAAAAAGTCTATGCGATGACGTGGAGTTTAGCTGCGAGGATGCGTGCAGAAGCGATATGGGTTTTTTAAAAGAGATCTGCGACGCCGCGATAAACGCCGGAGCCTCCACCATAAATATCCCCGATACGGTGGGTTATCTCTATCCGGATGAGATCACCGCCCGAATAGGTGAAATCGTTAAGCTTATCGGCGAGCGCGCCGTAGTTTCGGTACACAACCACAATGATTTGGGAATGGCTACCGTAAATTCCTTGGCTGCTATTTTGGCGGGAGCCAGACAGGTCGAGTGCACGATAAACGGTATCGGCGAGCGCGCGGGCAACGCGGCGCTGGAGGAGATCGTAATGGCGATCAAGACGCGCACAGATAAATTTGCGCCGCTTTATACCGATATAAATTTGAAAGAAATTTATCCATCCAGCCGCCTAGTTGCGAGTATTACCGGCATCGAGCCGCAGCCTAATAAAGCGATCGTGGGCAAAAACGCCTTTGCGCATGAAAGCGGCATCCACCAAGACGGCGTGTTAAAACACAAAGAAACCTTCGAGATCATGCATGCTGAGGATATCGGGCTTGATAAAAACTCCCTCGTGCTGGGCAAGCACAGCGGCCGTCACGCCTTCAAAGACAAGCTAGTATCTTTGGGCTATGAGCTTAGTAACGAGCAGATTGAGATCGCGTTTAATAAATTTAAAGCGCTCGCCGATAGCAAAAAGGACGTTTTCGACGAGGATATTAGAGAACTCGTAAACGATGAGTTTGTGGGAGCCGAAAAGACCTACGAAGTGCTGGTTTTAAGCTCCAATAGCTGCAACAAAGGACACGCTAGCACCGCGCTTACGCTAAGATATAAGGATGAAATTTTAAGCGATAGCGCGCTTGGAAACGGCGGCGTGGATGCGATATTTAAGGCGATAGACCGTATCAGCGGCATTAGCGGTAGCCTGAAGGATTATCAAGTAAAGGCGGTCTCACAGGGTAAAGACGCGCTGGCGAAAGTAACCGTCAAGGTGGAATTTGCGGGTGAGGGTGCCATCATCGGCAGAGGACTTGACGTAGATACGATGCTAGCATCTGCAAAGGCCTACGTTGCAGCGCTAAATACATATCTGGACGCTAAACACTAAGATGTCGGCGTGCACGGTGGGATTTGTTAAATTTAACGCAAATTCCGCCAGATTAAACAAATCAAAAGCAAAATTTTAATAATATTTCACACTTAAAACGTTGGAGTAGGGGGTATTGAGCCGAAACTCGTTTTAAAATTTATTTATGGAGACTTTTATGAAAAAAGTTCTTGTATTGTTATTTGCGCTTTGCGGCGCGGCTTTCGCTAGCGAGCAGCTAAGCGCTTACACTCAGATTGTTTCTTTTTCTGCAATTACCGTTGCGGTCGTTTTGGGTCTAGCTGCTTTGGGTGGCGCATTAGGTATGGGAAATGCCGCTAGTGCAACGCTTAACGGCATCGCTAGAAATCCGAGCGTAGCTAGCAAGCTATCGAATACGATGTATATTTCGCTTGCGATGATCGAAGCGCAGGTTATCTATGCATTAGTTATTTCATTTATCTTGCTTTTCGTAAATCCTTTTTTGACAGCGGGTTTAAAGGCTGCTGCAAATTAATCAAAAGCCCGAGAAATCGGGCTTCAAACTTATATAATTCAAGGCTTGAGATTAAGCTTTAAAATTTATGCGACCGTGGTGGAATTGGTAGACACGCTATCTTGAGG
>CAUONQ010000101.1:0-5425 GCA_963456995.1 uncultured Campylobacter sp.
GTTATAGTTGATTACATAGAGCCCATCACCTAAAAATTTGTCTATAATATCTATGATCACCCAATCTCCAGAATGTAATCTTGGAAGCATGCTGTCGCCTACGACCTGTATTATCCTTAATTCATTTTCGACCATGGGCGTTCTAAAAAAGTCGCTAGGAATGAAAATTTTTTCATCTGTATCATACACTTCGACACCTTCAATATCTGATGCTGTTCCAGCACTCGCTCTATGGCTAAGCACCGTGATATTATATCCGTCTTGTATCACATTTTGTGTAGCATTTCTTTCATTCCTTCCTAAAAGAATGTAATCTGTCGAAATTTTTTCATTTCTTGCTATATCTAGGATCTTATCAAAAGGTATGGTATTGCGAGTTCTCCAATTACTTAGGGTGTTGGGTTTTATATCATACTTTTTACAAAATTCGGCATCGCTGTTTATGCCTAATATTTTGTAAATTCTCTCCAAAATAACGTCTATACTAGCCATTTTGTGAAATCCTTTGCTATTTAATACACAATACGTATTGACTTCATTCACATTTTGTGATATACTTCTTTTACAATTTTTGGTAAAACGATTATATCCTTTTTGGATTAACCTTTTACAAAAAAGCGAAAAAGTTCTTTAAATTTTCATTGTTAACAAGACTTATCCAAAGGAGACACCATGAAAAAGTGTAACAAACAAGAAACTTACCTGAAGGTTGCGTCGGCGTGCCGACCTAAAGTAGCTCGCAGGGATACTGAAGGGGAGTTTGAAAGAAGGTTGGCTCGTATGAGACTTGAGATAGAAGCTCTGAGCTCTAGCTATCTAGACGAGTTCGCCGATGAGCTTTGCGTTATCGGACGCAATTATTTCAAATTTGACGAAAGTGATTACGACCGCATAGATAAAGCCGTCGAAAACGAGCTTTTGGAGCTAAAGCAAGATTTAAAACGCATCCGAATTTCTAAAAAGTTTATTGATGCTATCTTAAAAGACAAAGCAAAAAAACTCAAGAAACGAGAATTTGGAAGACGAGCCTTTTACAGGGAGGCTTTATCAAAAAGATAGCCTACAGCGTTTATCGTAAAGCATAGGCATCTTTCCTAAGGCTTCTAGCTCGTCCAGTTTTGCGTTAAGGCTATCGATCTCATTAAATACCGGGAAAAATAGGCTGTTTTGAATGTTCCTTCTTAAGAACGGCGAATTATCGGGATTGGATAGAAGACTATCTTTGCCTTCTATCTTAATCTTCTTGTCTTTGAGAAATTTAGGAATAAATAAGAAATCCTCATCCAAGAACGGTATTAGTAGCGCTTTGGTTTTTATCTCCACCGATAAAGATAGCTGCGACGCGACATTGTCGTCTTTACTGTGAGCCAATATGCTAACGTAGTCGGTAGAGCCGGATATAAGCTGGTATTTTGGATGATAGTTAATGGCTACCTTGTAGTTCTTTTGAAAATAAAAGGCGTAAGCATTTAGGTTAATGATGTTGCCATGTATGTATTTATAGGTATCTACCAGATCGGACCTGAAGCGCTCCATCATTTCAAGATCGCTCGTTAAATCTATAGCTTGATGCTCATTATATCTAAGTCCGCGGGTTTTATAACAAAAATATAGCATTTTTAAGTCCTCGCATAAAAATAGTCGCAAACAAATTTTACTTGCGAGGACTTAAAAATTCCATAAAAGTCTTATTAACAATGGAAATTTAGCGAAAGGAGCAAAAAGTGATTAGGCAATACTTCGATAGGAATTGTATCAATATCAAACAGTGGGCATTAGCACACAAGCTTGATATAAGAACCACATATTTTGTAATAAGCGGCCATTTGAAAGGAAATATAAAATCCAACGGAAAAACAAAAAAGGTATTTGAGGCACTTTTGGAAGAAAATATTATAAAAGAGCTTCCAGATGGATTAAAAGAGGATAAGGCTAGCTGATGTTATATATCGAAACCCAAATCGCTACTTCAGTTTTTGGGGTGGGCGAAAGAGCGCTTCAGTTATCCGCTCAACGTCGCTCCCTCAAATACCCATTCATCCGCTTGCAAGACGTCGGCGCCAGAAGTCGCGGTGGGGTAAAGCTGCTTTTCGGCGTCGAAATAGCCGATATAAACATAGCCATAAGAAGCGGCAAATTGCGCAAAGACGTAAGCATATGGGTGGCAGATGAAGGCGCGACACTAGGATTTAAAACGATGAAATTTTGTGAAATCAAAGACCTCGGTAAAAAGAAGGCTGCGGATGCAAGCGATAAAAACGGAATAAATTCAGATGATAATATGGGCTATGCCGTATTGCGAGACGATGAAAAAGAAGCGATAAACGGAAAGATTAGAATTTTGAAGGAGTGGCAAGAAGCAAAAGCGCAAGGTTTGTCCTCTAAAAAGTTTTGCGAAAGCTTCGGCGTGAGCGAAGCAAACCTTTTTAGATGGCAAAGAGCCTATAAAAGCAAGGGTGCAGCCGCCCTTGTCGATAAGCGCGGTAAGCATCGAAAGAGCGAAAGTAAGCTTGAGCCGTGGATGAGCGAGTTTGTGCTCACGAAATTTAGAGCATACGGCGCGGGCGGTATGAATATGACCGAGCTGTGGCGAAGCCTGCACAAAGAATACTTTTACCGCATCGGCGAGCCGCAAAATTTCCCTAAATTTTTATGCGGCACCGTAAAACCACTCTTTGATGCGGGTGTCGTAAAAAGATATTTAGATAATTATTATGCAGATCCCGCCAATCGGCTCGAATACGTGATGATAACCAAGGGCGAGGATAAGGCGAAAAGCTATATGCAACCGTCTTTAGGCGATCAGGGAGAGATGATAACAAGGCGAAATCAGTGCTGGCAGATAGATAGCTCGCCGCTTGACGTGATGGTGCGCGACGGCGAAAAAGGAGAAGCGATACGTGCAAATGTGCTCAGCATCGTAGACGTTTACAGCGGTCGCTGCGTAGCGAGTATCGAGCGAAAATCAAACGCCTTGGGGCTAATCCGCCTAATGTGGAAAGCCCTCAATACTCTAGGCAAGCCGGATTACATCAAGGGCGATAACGGCAAAGATTATCTAAGCAAACAGTTTCAATATCTGTTAAACGGACTGCATATCGACTACGATAGGGCCATCGCATATAGCGGGGATGAAAAAGGCTTCGTAGAAAGACATTTTGGCACGATGCAGCACGGTGGGATTTCACAAACGCCGGGCTATATCGGCTTCAATCTCGCAATGCGCGAGGCGGTAGAGCAGCGTACGCCTAAAAAGGAAAGGCACGCCAAAGATGAAAACGGACTACCGAAAAAGACAAATTTAAAGTATTTGCTAACTTTGCAGCAGGTGCGAGCTCGATTTGAAACCGAGGTGCTTACTTGGGATCTGATGAGCGTAGGCAGAAAGAAAAACAGCCCGATAAATAGATGGAATAGCGATGATACGCCTCTTCACGGTATAAGAAAAGAAGAGTTTATGCTACATGCCGGGGGTTTGGAGCCAAGAATAATCGGTAAAAAAGGTATCAGCTACGAGGCGTTGGAGTTTGCAAGTCCGTTTTTACCAGGAGTTGGAACCCCAGTGTTGGTAAGCGAAAATATAGACGACATAAGCTCAATATTCGTATTCGATACGAACGGAAATTTCATCTGTGAAGCGCATGATAAGAATATTTGTCCGATGAGTGCGGAAACCTATAAGATGGTTAAGAAGGTATTCAAAGACGAGATGAAGGCGATCAGAGCGGTTATCAAGCGAGCAGAATTCAGCGAGTTTACAAGGCTTAATGTCGATTACGATCTTGAAGTAATGCTTCAGGCGCATAAAGAAGCTCTAAAGCCTGAAAACTTCGTATATGAGGACGAAGACAAGGTTGCTGCGATAAAGCAAACGATAAAAAATCAAAAAGAGGTGCAGCAAATTTGCGAGCAAGCTTTCGATTACGACGGCTTTGGCGAGGTTGCATCCAAAGAAGCAATTCCGCATTTCAGTTGGGATAACGCTATAGAGATCGCAAGCGGTGAATAAGCTTTTTAAAAGGTGTTTTTAAAATGCCTTTTAAAGGGCTTTAAACGGATTTTAAAGACTTTAAATTTTAAAAGGAAGGATGAAAAATGAAGCTAGCAAACGACATAGTGCGGTTCATCAAAGAAAACGAAAAAAGCGGTATGAGCCAAAACAAATTCGCAAAGCTTTTGGGGATTAATCCCGCGTATATTTCGGGATATATTAAGGAGGGATCCTCCTACAAATATGCACACAAAGTAGAAGGACCCGCAAAAAACTACATTGACAATTTTATCAAAAAAATCGATGTAACGCAAGACGAGCTGCCTTTCATCAAAACCCGCGATGCAAAAAGCATCTACGCGGTCATAAACTGGGCGGTCAAAGATCGCGATATGGCAATGATTAGCGGCGCGGCGGGCAGCGGAAAGACGAGGGCTATCAAGGAATACGTCCGCACGCATCCGGATAGCATTTTGATCGAAGCGACGATTAACACGTCTGCAAAAAGCCTTTTTAAAATTTTAACGGCTGAGCTCGGATTAGAAAGTAAGGGATGTATCGACGATCTGATCCGTCGTAGTGCGGTCGAGCTGAAAAAGCTCAGCAAAACGATCATCATAGACGAGGCGGAGCACCTTCCGTATCGTGCACTGGAGAGCCTAAGAAGGATGCACGATTTTAGTCGCGCGCCGCTAGTGCTTGTCGGCACAAACAAATTGCAGCTAAATTTGACCTCTTCGCGAAGCGGCGACGCTTTAGAGCAGCTCAGTTCGCGCGTCGGTAACAAATGGATCTTGGGTGGTCTCAGCTATCTAAACGATGATAATCAGATCATATCCGATGATCTAAAAGAGGTTTGCAAAAGCTTCGGCGTAGAAGATAAGGACTGCATAGGGCTAATACAAAGGCTTGCAAAAGGAAATTTCAGAAAGACCGAGAAGCTTTTAAGGCGCTCGAAGATGCTTTGCGAATACGGCGGCGGCACGATAAACGAAGATGTGCTAAAAGAAGCTACGAAGATGCTTTTGTTGCAATAGTTGTAACGGTTGTAAGGAGATAAAAATGAAAATTTCAAAAGATACAAATATGAAAATGAGCGATCTAAAAGCTTGCAAAGATGAGATCATAATCGCGCACTCATTCATTCTCTTCAAGACCCCGCGAGGTTGGATCTCAAAGATGAGGCGCCGTAAGAGCATAGTAGTGCCGATACCTAGATTTCGTCGCGGGCTAGGAACAGTTTGGAACTAAGGCTTTGATTTTAAATGGCGCCCCGTGCGGGCGTCTTATAAAGTCAAATTTAAAGGATGAAGTATGAAATTTCCAAAAGAGTTGCAAGCCAAACGCACCAAGTGCATCGTTTACACAAGAGTGATGGGCTACTTGCGCCCGATCGAGAGCTTCAATATTGGTAAAGTGGGCGAGCATAAGCAG
>CAUONQ010000102.1:0-5390 GCA_963456995.1 uncultured Campylobacter sp.
CTTCTAGCCTTTGCTTAGTATATTTAAAGCCATGCATTCCCCATGAGCCGTCTTTTTCGATAAGATCGACGGTGTCTTGAGCTTTTTCTATTAGCTCGTAAACGCGAGTTTTATCGCTGGAGTTAAGCTTTTTAGTCTCAAGGATAGAGTAAATTCCTTGAATACCGATCTTAACTTGCGAGAAGTCGCTCTTAATTGGAGTTTGCCAGCCCATAACCTCATCGTAAACCTGTTTTTGGTTCTTAAAGTGAAGCGTCTCTTTTAGTTCGGAAACGACAGGGCTGTGGCAGCCTTTGGTATCTTGCATATCTTTATCAGCCCACGAGGTTCTCGCGCACGACCACATAAGATCGACGAAATTTCGTCCATCTTTATTTCTTTGGAAGTGCCAATCTTTCGCATCTCTTGGACCTTTAGCGGCATCGCCTGCGACTAGAGATTTTCTAGCAGGATCGATGTCGATCTTCCAGATGTGCGATCTTCTTTGAGTATCGAATCCCGCGTTGTCTTGAAACTGAATAGCGTAGAAGTTCTCGCAGCTCATCATAAACGGCATGTGGCAAGATGCGCAGGTATTGTCTTTATGCGTATCGGCTCTTGCGGCGATGTAGGCTTGCTCTTGGTGGCAATCTTTGCACTCTTTTGTGATCTTAGGCTTTGTATAAAACGCGCTTAAATAGCCCTGCTCGGAGTTATAATTTACGCCCTTGACGGTTTTATCGCCAACTACCGGTCCGGTATTATCGTGCGGATCGTGGCAGGTTACGCAGCGCATACCCTTCTCGTAGTGAGCGGTAAAGTAGGACTGAGAGCCTTCAGAGCCACAGCCTGGACCCATAGATTTAAATTTAGAGCTAAGAGATAGATCGGGATTTCCGTTGTTTAGCGGATTAGCACGAGCTAAATCAGGGCTATAGTTAAATCTTTGGTGGCAGCGTTCGCAGTTTGAGGTTCTAAAATTTGTAGCGCCGTCAAGGTGACCGCCCGCTCCATGGCACTCTTCGCAGGTGATACCCTTGGAGATAGTGTGCTTTTGAAGCTCTTTTGCGTTACCCAAAGCAGCATAGAATTCTTTTTTAGTTTTAAAGTCGAATTTGAATGGGTGGCAGACTTCGCAATACGAGCTGTTTGCTTGGAAAAACATCGATTTTTTATATTTCGCAGCATACGACGCAAGACCTCTTACGTAACCGCCGTTATCGCCGTATTCCTCAAGCGTGCCCGGAAATTCCGGAACGATCTTTTTAATCTTTTTGACCGTCTCATCGTCTAAATTTAACGCCCAAGTCCTTTGGAATTGGTTGCCGCCGGCTACGATTTGACCGGTACCATCTCTTAGCAAGCCGCCCTCTACGTGATAGGTTCCGCGTAGAAGCCATGCATCTACGTAGCCGAATTTTGTCCTTAGATGCCCCACGGTCGCATAAATTACGTCAGGGGTAATACCTTTTGGAAGGATCGACGCGGTATCCGGACTAAATACAGGATCGGTTAGGTTGTTATTAACCTCCGGGTGCTCGCCTGGGAAGCGGATAGTAGTGGCGTGGCGCGATCTGCTCCATGTCTCATACTGCGCAGGGTGGCACTCGCCGCATTTTTCAGGGCCTATGAATTTATTCGGAAATTGCAAGGAAGATCCTGCAGGGATTCTATACATCATAGAGCTATAGCCCTTGCCGTCGTCTCTTTTACTAGCCTTTGAAAAGTCAAATCCATGCCCTTCCGCAAGCCACTCCAAACCTCGGTCGTGTACATCCATCTTGCCGACCGTTTTACCGCCGTATTTGGTAAAAATCGGGTGATTTTTAAATAGCCAGTCATACATCTCTCGCTCTTCTACGACGTAGTCCTGCAAGGATATGACGCCTCTGCTTTGCAACGTGCCCTTAGGATTTGCGATGACGTCGCGCGATTTTTGCGACATTTCCATCTCATGCCCCATGCCTTCATCAGCACAGGCTCCTGCGGCAAAAATGCTAATACAGGCTAGCGCGCCTAGTAGCATCTTATTCCATTTTTTCATGGCTCCTCCTTTGAAAATCAAAATTTTAAATTAGCAAAGTTCTACGCTCGAAATAATATCAACAAAAAAGGGTGAAAAAGGGAGAAATTTAATGAAGTCTAAATTTAACGAAAAGTAATCGTAAATATCGCGCCTTCGTCGGAATTTGCAGCGCTTATGCTCCCTCCGTTTTTTTCGATTATCATCTTACTCATGTATAGCCCGAGCCCGCTGCCCTGCTGTTTTGTCGTAAAGTGCGGCTCAAAAATTTTATCTAGCCGCGCTTCGTCGATGCGGCTTGCGTTATTTTCGATCGTGATTACTCGCTCGCCCTGTTTTAAAAACGAGCAAATTTTAATCTCGCGCCGTTTAAGCGGCACGTCCAAAAACGCCTCCTTTGCGTTGTTTATAATGTTTATTAGCACCTGGATGAGCTCGTTTACGTTGCCGTAAAGCGTGAAATTTTCCTCTATCCGCACGCTTATGTCGATGACATGCTTTTTAAGCGAGGCGTTTAAAATTTTACGCGCCTGCTCGATCGCCTCGCTGACGCTAAATTCCCTCTTTGGCATATTTGGATTGAAGAAATTTTTAAAATCCTCGATCGTATCGCTCATAAATTTCACCTGCTCGCCCGCATCCCTGATGCCGCCTTCGAGCCTTTCTTTTGAGAGCTTGCCCCGCTCGTTGTAAAGCTCTAAATTTATAAGCGTGGAACTGATCTGCGATAGCGGCTGGCGCCACTGATGCGAGATATTGCCAATCATCTCGCCCATTAGCGCTAGGCGGCTTTGATTTATCAGTAAAAGCTGCGTTTGCATCTTTAAAGTCGCGTTTTTTTTGTGAATTTTATAGATGCAAAATATACAGATCAAAAACACTACAAGCAAGCTTAGGCCGCTAACGACGAACTCTTTAGTGTGGTAGAGCAGAATGCTTTTTATCGGAATTTTAAAGCTTATCATCGCGATCGTATCGCCCAGGTCGCCTTTGAAATTTCCCACATCTCCGTAGAGCTCTTGCATCTTTTTAGGTGCTGCGTTGATGCTGTGGCACTCGGTGCACGAAGGCTGAGAGTTTGTTATCGGCAGACTCAAAAGATACGAAGCGCCACTTTTATCATAGATGACTCTGGAGTATTCTTTATATTTGTTTTCTTTAAAGCCCTCTAAAATTTCATTCTCAAACTCGCTTCCTTCGTGCTCGGGATTGAGCGGATCGGTGGCGACGAGCTTGTAGTCGTAGTTAATGTGATTTTTGGCGAGCTGAATTTTATAAATTTCGCGCGTTATGTAGGTCGAGGACATCAGCCTCGGATCGAAAAAATCCTCGCTTAGAAGCTTTTTTTCTTTAAGCTCGTTTATTAGCGGGCGCTGCACGGTCGAGACGTAATCGCGCACCGCATTCATCGTATCTAAGATATAAAACGCCTCGCGCCTCGTATCCTTTAGCGCAAGCTCGCGGTAGAAGTTAAAAACCAAAGCCGTAATTACGATATATAACAGCACGAAAAGCGCTACGATAAATTTAAATTTATACTTCAAAGAGATACCCCACCGCATATAAATTTTTGATCACGTCCTTGCCGATCTTGCGGCGTAGCTCTTTGACGATCGCCTTGATCGCCTCCTTGCTAGGCTGCTCGAACTCCCACATATAGTCGAATAGCTGCTCGTAGGTTACGGTTTGATTTTTGCGCGCTAAGAAGTACTCCAAAAGCTTGCTCTCGCTTTTGGAAAGATGACAGGCGCTGTCTTTGACGTAGATGATCTTTTTGGCAAAATCATACTTCAGCTCACTGCTTATGCTAAATATCGGCGCGTGATTTATCAGCTCCGCTGCGACGTCTTGCAGCGCCTTTATAAAGGCGTTTTTGTCGTACGGCTTAGGCAGATACCTAGTGATCTTAAGCTCCACCGCCCGCCACAGATACTCCTGCTCGGTGTGGCTCGAAAGTATCACAATCGGCACGCTGATGCCGGCAGCTCGGATCTTTTTAACGACCTCTAGCCCATCCATATGCGGCACGCCGATATCAAAAACCAGCGCGTCGTACGAACCGCTCATCGCCTCATCAAGCGCCTCCAGCCCGTCCTTAACCCCCACTACTTCGCCGAAAAACAGCTGTAGCGATTCGATTATATTTTTTAAAATCCCGGGCTCGTCCTCTAGGCAAAGAACCCTTTTATTGGACAAAACGTCCAATAATTCGTAATCTTGCATACTCTATCCGCCTCCAAGCTTAGCGCATTTCATTCTTAATCGTCTCTTAAAATATAACTAGACTTAGATTATATAAATTTAGCATTAAACTAACGTTAAAAAAATATACCAAAGCGGTTTGCGCGCAAATTTAAACCTCAAACCGCCTATGTGCGAGCTTTGCGCCTGCATAAGTCGGCTTAAAAGATCACAAGAACGTAAAAAGGTGGGGCGATAAGCTTGATATTAAATTTTACCGCCTTGCAGGCGGCATATGAAAGACGGTAAAATTCTATTTTAGAGGTGCTTGCATATGCATTTCGCAGACAAAGGTAATCAAATCATAAAGATCTATCAGCTCCGCAGCTCGGCGGAATAGAATTTAAAATTTAGCCCAAGCCGGGCATGCTAAAGTTAATGTGAATGCTCCATCTTTGAGTGATCCATGTTCTCCATCGAGCCATGATTCATATGCGAATGATCCATCCCCTCCATCGAACCCATATCGTGGCTCATCCCACTCATCGAGCCATGATCCATCATAGAATGTTCCATGCCGCTCATACCTGGATCGGTCATTCCAAAAATCATCGCGACGTGTCCTAACACCAAAAATACAATCAGCGCCAAGAAATGAAATTTAAGCCTAGCTCTAAATTCCGCTCCTTTTGCGATAACTCCTAGCTCCAAAAGTAGCAGCACCAGCGCAGGCAGCGCCGCCGCTACGTATGCCGCCAAAGCTAAAGTGTCCGCAGCGCCACGCAAATGAATAGCGGGCAAAATTTTAACCGCTACGTAAATGATTAATATCGTAAAATAAACGCCGAGAATGATGCTAAGGCATTTATTGATTTTTAGCGCCAAAGAGCCCTCCTTCGCGCGGTACAAGCTAAAAAATTCGCTCGCTACTATAGCTTCTGCTAAGCCCATCGGCACCGCCATAAATAAAATCAAATTCCACGGCTGATTTGCCATCAAAAGTTCCATGTAATTCGTCATTGCCATGTTTTCTCCTTATTTTAGTTTAAAGGGCGCAATTATAGCGGCTTTCGGTAAAAAATTTTAAAACGATAGACAGGATTAGGCAAATCTTTAATCTTATATCTTTCCGCAAAATGATTTGAGCTGCGTCTTAAAACTCGCTCACAAATATTAAATTTTAATCTCGCCTCGCACGCCGCCTCTT
>CAUONQ010000103.1:0-5356 GCA_963456995.1 uncultured Campylobacter sp.
TGTATGTGCTTACTATGCAGCAGTTTGGCTGCAGTGCAAAGCGGCAGTAATTCTGCGCCTGAAAAATCGCAGAATATGGGCGTAATCGAGGTAAATTCCGTCGGCGATAATATCAGCGAGAGCGGCATCGACGAGGGCTTTTTGAGCAAAAACGTGCAGCAAGGCATGCTTGCCGGCAAGCGCGCACTTGATCTTCCCTATCAGATCAACACGATCAGCAAGGAAATCATAAATCACCAAGGTGTCACCGGCTACGAGGAGGCGGTCAAATACTTCCCGTCCGCGCAGATTCAGATGCGCGGCGGCGCCACGGTCGGACGTCCGCAGACGCGCGGTTTTGAGGGTAGCGTCGTAGGCAACAGCTTCTGGGACGGCTTTTATACGATTTCGACGACGGCGATTCCGATGGCGATGTTTGAGAGCTTTCAGGTGCAAAACGGCGTCGCAGGCTCTCTCTACGGCGCGCAAAATCCGGTCGGGATTTTCAGCTACACGCGCAAGCGCCCCGTAAAAGATCAATACATCATCTGGAGCGATTATATGTCGCGAAGCAATCTAGGTCTTGGACTTGATCTATCCGATAAATTTGAAAAATTCGGCTACCGCGCGGTGTTTTACGGATCAAACGGCGACAGACAACCGAAGGGCTCAAATTTGCAGCGCCGCCTAGCCAGCGTCACGATGGAATTTTATCCTACGGGCGATCTTATTTTTGAAACCGCGGCTAGCTATTATGAGCACAATACCAAGGGTTTTGCGGGGCAGTTTGCCCTCGGCGTTAAAGACGGCAAGATTACGGACGGAATTACGCTTCCAAGGGCGGTGGATTCCTCAGAGCGTGGATTAGGACAGAGCTTTGGAGGAATGCATCTAAAAACCACTACTGCAAGCGCTAAATTTAAATTTACGCCTACCGATAAATGGTATTTAGAGGGCGGCTTTCAGTTTCAGCGCACCGATCGCGACATTCACAGCGTCGTAAACTATTTGCTTCCTGAAGGGTTTGATTGCGCTAATTACGCTGCTTTGCCGAATAATAGAAAGCCTGCTATATGTTTAAGTAACCCAAATGCGAAGTGGACGAAGCCGGGCGATTATTATACTCAACACAGCGGCGGTGCTACGGCGGCATATAGATTCGATCTACCAAGCGGCTATCTCAAGGCCAATACGCAGTTTAACACGGGCGATATCGAGCATGATTTCAGCGTGCAGACCAACGGCTATCACTGGACGCAGGATAGATATAAAAACGCGAGTACCAACTATGTCTCGCCTACTATAGGCAATATCTACGATCCTAAAATTCTAAATTACACCGGTGCTAGACGCGGAAGCGGTCTGTATCACTACGCTGTTTTGGATATGTATAACGTCTCGGTGCTAGATGATATCACGATAAACGATAAATTTGACGTGATGCTAAGCGCATCTAAGGCGTGGATGAGGCAGGAATCCTACAATAATCGCCAGCAAAGACTTGTTAAAGCCTACAGCGATTCGGGCTATAGCTGGGCGGGCAGCTTGATCTTTCATCCGGTAGAGGATGCCAGCATCTACTACACCTACGCAGATAGCTTGCAGCAGGGCTCTACCTATGTTTATAAGAGTGGCCCGCATAACGGCGAGGTCGCATCTACGTCGCCGTATCGCTCCAAGCAGCACGAGATCGGCGCTAAAATTCGCGTAGCCGATATGATCGATTTTAGCGTGGCGTATTTCGATATACGTCGTCCGATCGCCTACTTAAATAGCTCTACGGGGCTTTATGGCATAAACGGCGAGCAGCGCAACCGTGGATTTGAGTTTATGAGCGGCGGACGAATTACGCAAAATTTAAGCGTGCTAGGAGGCTTTACCTACATCGATCCTAAGATGCATAACGTAAGTATCGCGGGTGCTAATCGCAAGGTCGCAAACGGCATCCCTAAAATCAATGCAAATTTAATGCTTGATTACGTGATCCCGGGCACCGATAAGCTTGCGATCAGTACAAATTTTCACTACACCGGCAAGATGTATCTGGACGATCTAAACACTCAGCACACGCCTAGCTTTTTCGTTACTGATATCGGCGTCAGATATACGAGCGAGCATCTTTTGGGCGATAAGACCACGCTACGTTTCAACGTAAATAACGTATTTAACAAAAAATACTGGGCGGGAATGTATCCTGCTAGCGCCGACGGTGCGGGCGGACTTAACGTAACTAGCGTACTAGGCTCGGCAAACGGCGTGACGCTCGGCGAGAGTAGAAGTTTCATGCTCTCTGCGGAGGTAAAATTTTAAGTTCTAAGGCTTAAAATTTTTAGTTGAGCGGCGCGAGCAAATTTGCGCCGCTTTTTAAATTTATGCAATTTTTGAAAGGAAGTGCAAAATGCAAATCAAAATTTCGGCCGTAGCGTGTGCATGCTTGCTGATCTCGAGTCTGGCTAGCGGTGCAGAGAGTAGCGGTAAGGTTTCGGCGGCAAATAAATTTGAGCAGAGCAGAAGCGAGAATTTAGGCACCATCGAGGTAAATTCCATCGGCGATAATATCAGCCAGAGCGGCATTGACGAAGGAATTTTAAACAAGCAGGTTTCGACCGGTCCGCTTGCGGGCAAGCGCGTATTGGATACGCCGTATCAGATCAACACGATCACTAAAGAGGTGCTCGATAATCAAGGCGTGCAAGCCTTTGACGAGGCGGTCAAATACTTTCCGTCCGCGCAGCTTCAGTATCGCGGCGGCGGTGAAATGGGTCGTCCGCAAACCCGCGGCTTTCAAGGTAGCGTCGTAGGAAACGTGCTTTGGGACGGCTTTTATGCGGTTTCAACTACGGCGATTCCGATGATGATGTTTGAAAGCCTTCAGATCCAAAATGGCTTAGCAGGCTCGCTCTACGGCGGACAAAGCCCTGCTGGAATTTTTAGCTACTCGCGCAAGCGCCCGGTTAAAGACTATCACTCCGTAAGAGGCGATTTCATAAGTGATGGAAATTTCGGCGGTGGATTCGATATGGCGGATAAATTTGACTACGTAGGCTATCGCGGTACGTTTTTCTACACTCACGGCGAGAGAGAGCCGAAAGATAGCAACACTCAACGCAAATTAATGTCGCTAGCGCTTGATTTTTATCCGACGGATGATCTTACGATCGAGACGAACTACAGCTACTATAACCACGTTATGACGGGATATTATGACGGTGTAAACGTCCGAAGCGTAAAAGGTAGAGCCGTCGGCGAAGTGCCGTCGGTTTCTAGTGTTACGCGAACAGATCCGGATGACGAGAGATTTATGCGAACCCGCACCGCAAGCGCTAAATTTAAATACACGCCGATCGATTCTTTATATTTAGAGGGTGGCTATCAGTGGCAGCAAGCGATCCGCTCTCGCGATGGTAGTAATAAGTTTAACGTGCCTAGTGCGTTTTTGAAAGCCTTGGCGGATTTCGATACCGACTCGGTGCACCATAACTTCGGAGTTTCGGTTAACGGTTACCGCTGGAGTTACGGCAAAAATAACTCTTTGCTGACCGATATGCGAAATATCTCCGTCGCCGACGATATCATATTTAACGATAATTGGAATTTAATCCTTTCCGCTTCCAACACTTGGTTTAAAAAGAGTGATTATAAAAAAGACGGTATCAGCTGGGCGGGAAGTTTAGTTTATCACTTCACGCCTGATTTCAACGTCTATTTTACCTACGCCGACAGCTTGCAGGACGGCAACTCTATAACCTACGAGTCGCCTAGATATCAGCCGTCTCACCCGCTTTATGGCCAAACGATAAGCTTTGCTCCGTATAGAAGCAAGCAGTATGAACTAGGCGCTAAGGCGCGCATAGGCGAGCTCGATCTATCTGCGGCGATATTTCAAATTACCAGACCAACTTACTACGAGGTCGATACGATCTACGGCAGACAGGGCGATCAACGCAACCGCGGCGTAGAGCTTACCACGGGCGGCAAGCTGTTAGATGCTCTTAGTATTTATGGCGGCGTAACGTTTTTGGACGCCAAGATGCATAAGTCTGCAAATAGCGCGGTAAAGGGCAAAACGATGATCGGCGAGCCGAAAATCCAAGCGAATTTATTGTTTGACTTCGTCGTGCCGCAGACTGATAAACTCGCCTTTACGACGAATTTGCACTACACCGGCAAGCGCTACGTAGACGAGCTAAATACAAAAAGCGTCGATGATTACGTCACCGTCGATGTGGGCTCGCGATACACCGCTAAGAATTTGATCGGCAAAGAGGCCTCCTTGCGCTTCAACGTAAACAATCTTTTCGATAAAAAATACTGGGCGGGAATGTTTCCGGGCTCGCTAGACGGACAGATGAAAAACTCCGGCACGAACCTATTTAGGGGATATGGCAGGACGTTTATGCTATCTGCGGAGATAAAATTTTAGCAGGTTTGCAAATTTGCGGCTTGTCTCATTAGTACTTTTAAAATTTTGGAGGGTCAATGCAAGGTCTGGTAAATTGGAAAGCGCTTCGCGATCTTAAATTTGCGTCGCTAATGAGGCGCTCGCCGCAAGAAAAGGGCGGCGATAAAAAAGCTAGGGGAGGCGGCGTAAACTGGGATGAGATCGCCAATATGTATAACGAGATGACTCGCATGGAGGCGCGCTCGACGGCGCAAGCGATCTCGCTGCTGCCGATTGGGCCGGAAGATAGCGTGCTGGACGTGGGCTGCGGACCGGGTAGGCTGATCGTGCCGCTCGCAAAGATCGCTCGCAGCGTAACCGGTATTGATGCATTTGCGCAGATGCTAAGTTTTGCTCGCCAAAACGCACAAAGCGCAGGGCTAAAAAACGTAAAATTTTTGCAAAAAAGCTGGCTTGACGATGACGCGCCGGGGGTGATCGGCAAGCACGACGTCGTCATCGCGTCGCGCTCGGTGGGGCTTGGCGATATCGAAAAGCTAAATAAGATCGCTAAAAAATACGTCGTTTTAATGTGCTTTTTCGAAAGCAGCCTGCGCGAAATTTGGCAGGGATTTTTGCAAGGCGTCGCAGAGCCGAAGCAGCGCCTAGATTTAAGCGGGCGGCAAAATTTATCGTCCGTACGGGATATAAACGAGCAAAAAAGGCGCGAAGAGGCGCGTGAAAACGACCGCAAAAACGATAGGATGTTCGGCTACAACGTGAGCTTTAATATGCTCTACGACATGGGCGCAAACCCCAATGTGCATATCGTGCAGGACATTTATGAAAAGGAGTTCGCGAGTCGCGAGGAGGCATACGAACATTTTAGATTCGCAGGCGAAATTCCTGCCGATACGGAGCGAATTTACCGCGCAAATGTAGATAAATATTTGACGCTAACGGCGGGTGGGTGGCGGTTTGCAAGAAGGGCGCGGG
>CAUONQ010000104.1:0-5335 GCA_963456995.1 uncultured Campylobacter sp.
CGTCAAGGCATATTCAATGAGTTGTGCTGGTGTCAAGTTTCGATAAATTTGTGCCACGTTTACTATCCCTAGTTTTTCAAGAGCTTTCGTCAATTTTTTCATAATACTTCCTCCGTATTTTAAAATTAAAAAGTTAAAATAATTTTACTCAAACAGTAAGTTTACTTATTATTCAAAACTTTGATATTTAACTTAACTGCTAAATATAAGAAAAAATCCCCACTTGTGTAGGGAAACACAAAACATTATCAATTTTTAAAATTTTAATTTTAAATATCATAATTTTGAATTTTAGATTATGTTAAATCTAGAATATTTTTATTTTAAAAATAAATTTAAAAATATTAGCCTTTCAAATTCTGATTCTTTAAATTTGTATCAAAAAAACACAATTTTATAGATAATATTTTTTAAAAATGTATTTTAAAAGTTTATTTAAAATTTCAAGGTGCGAGTAAATTTTTAAATTTACTCGCACAAGAAGGCTAAATTTAAAGCATAAATTTTTTAGATTAATTTTAAGATCTAGGTCCGATTACATCCGGTGGTAAGCAAGCGCCAGGCGTAAATTTACAAGCTTTTCGATCGCCAAAGCTCGCCTCATGCGTCGGAGCTTAAACCCCCGAAGTGCGCAATTACGCGCCGACAAAAAATTTATCTATCAGCGCATATCCCCACAGCGCGGCGTTTAGAAATAGGCTCATCATCACAGCCGTGCTTGCGGTGTCTTTGGCGCCCTTGGCTAGCGGGTGGATTTCGCTTGTGGCAAGATCGACCGCGCGCTCGACGGCGGAGTTTATGCACTCGGTTGTGAGCGTAAAGACTGCGCCGAAGATCAAAAATAGATTTAGCACCGCGCCGAAATTCCAAAAAAATAGCGATAGCAGAAGCGGGATGAACACGCAAAGCTCGAGTTTGAAGCTACGTTCGCTGCGCAGCATCTCGCAAAGACCCGCCATCGCGTAGCCCCAGTTGGCAAAAAATCGGTATTTGGGCTGATTGCGCATAATTTTCCTTTAAATTTAGTCAAAATTTCGTATAATCATACCAAAATTTTCAGGCCAAAGGCTAAATTTGAAACTGATTAGTTGGAACGTAAACGGGCTGCGCGCAGTGCTCGGCAAAGACGGCTTTGCGTGGCTCGCGGAGCAAAACCCCGATTTTTTGGGCTTGCAAGAGATCAAGGTGAGCGAAAAGGACGCCCCAAAAGGACTTTATGAGCTCGGATTTTCTCAGATCGATCTAAATTCCGCCGCTCGCGCGGGCTATTCGGGCGTGGCGAGCCTGGCTAAATTTAAAAGCGAGACGAGCAAGGCGCTGTTTTTCCCAGACGACGAAGGGCGCGTGCTGCAGCACCGCTTCGGCGATGTCGTACTTTTTAATATCTACTTCCCCAACGGCCAAAAAGACGAGGCGCGGCTAGCCTATAAGATGGAATTTTACGCAAAATTTCTAACCTACGCGCGCAGCCTCGCGGAGCAGGGGCTCGGGGTGATATTTTGCGGCGACGTGAATACCGCGCACCGCGAGATCGATCTTGCAAACCCAAAAGCAAACTCCAAAACCTCGGGCTTTTTGCCGATCGAGCGGGCGTGGCTCGATGAGGTGGAGGCGGCGGGCTTCGTCGATACCTTCCGTGCCGTGCGCGGCGAGCTGCGGGACGCCTACTCGTGGTGGAGCTACCGCTTTAACGCGCGCGCCAAAAACGTAGGCTGGCGGATCGATTATTTTTTCATCTCGGCAAATTTGCGCTCACGGCTAAAGGACGCTTTCATCCTAAGCGACGTGATGGGCAGCGACCACTGCCCCGTGGGTATCGAGATCGAAATTTAGCCGGGGCAAATTTCGCGGTGCGAGCTTTGATCTTGCGCGGCTCGCGGATAAGGTGCGCATAGCGCGCGAGCTAATGCGCGGATTTAAAGAGGCGGTGCGTAAAAACTGCGCGATAAAATTTTAAATTTAAGGAGAGAAAATGTTGAGCGATATCGAAATAGCAAATGCGGCGAGGCCGGATAAAATTTCAAACGTTGCGAAAAATTTGGGGCTTAGCGAGGATGAGATCGAGCTGTACGGCCACTACAAAGCCAAGCTAAATATCAAGCCGCGATCGCGCGCTTCGAAGCTTATTTTGGTCACGGCGACCAATCCGACGCCGTTTGGCGAGGGCAAAACTACGACCTCCATCGGTCTAGCCGACGCGCTAAAGCGCCTGGGTAAAAGCGTCTGTCTTGCGCTGCGCGAGCCGTCGCTGGGGCCAGTTTTTGGTATCAAAGGCGGGGCTGCGGGCGGCGGGTACTCGCAGCTGGTGCCGATGGATGATCTAAATTTGCACTTTAACGGCGATTTTCACGCGATCACCTCCGCGAACAACCTCATTTCGGCGGTCATCGACAACTCGCTGTATCAAGAAAACCCGCTAAAGATCGATAAAATTTTGTGGAAGCGCTGCATGGATATGAATGATCGCGCGCTACGCCACATCACCATTGGGCAGGGCGGGCGCACCGACGGAGTGCAGCGCGAGGACGGCTTTAATATCACCGCGGCTAGCGAGATAATGGCGGTGCTGTGCCTCTCGAACGATCTTGCCGAGCTTAAAGAAAACATCGCAAACATCATGGTCGCCTACGATACGCAGGGAGAGCCGATATACGTGCGCGATCTGGGCTGCGCGGATGCCGTGGCGATCCTGCTAAAAGACGCGATGAAGCCAAATCTCATCCAGAGCCTTGAGCACACGCCCGCGCTCGTGCACGGAGGACCCTTCGCAAATATCGCGCACGGCTGCAACTCCATAATGGCGAGCAAGCTCGCGCTCTCGCTTGCCGATTACGCCGTGACGGAGGCGGGCTTTGGAAGCGAGCTCGGGGCTGAAAAATTTATCGACATCAAGTGTCGCCGCGCGGGCATCGCTCCGGACGCCGCGGTGCTGGTTAGCACGATCCGTTCGCTTAAATACAACGGCGGCGCGGATAAAGAAAGTATCGCGAGCCCAGATCTTGCCGCGCTTCAAAGAGGCATCGTAAATTTAGGCGGGCATATTGAAATTTTACAAAATTTCGGGTTAAATCCGGTCGTGGCGCTTAATCGCTTCAGCTTCGATAGCGACGAGGAGATCGCCTTCGTGCGCGAGTACTGCAAGCAGCGCGGCGTGCAGATGGCGATTTGCGAAAATTTCGCCAAAGGCGGCGAGGGCGCGCTTGAGCTAGCCCGCCTCGTAGTAGATGAGTGCGAGCGCGCTAAGGAGCTGAAGTTTGCCTACGAGCTTAGCGACGATACGGCGAGCAAGATCGAAAAGATCGCTACTAAAATTTACGGCGCGAGCGAGGTGGTTTTTGAGCCCGAGGCGCAAAAGGCGCTGCAGCACATCAAGGCTTTGGGACTTGAGCGGCTAAACGTCTGCATCGCAAAGACGCAGTATAGCTTCAGCGACGACGCTAAGGCGCTCGGACGCGCGCGCGGCTTTAAGCTTAGCGTCAAGGACCTTCAGATCCGCACGGGAGCGGGCTTCATCGTCGCCGTCTGCGGCAAGATCATGCTGATGCCGGGGCTGCCGAAGGTTCCTAACGCGCTAAATATGAAGATCACTAGCGATGGTGTTATAAGCGGTCTGGCGTGATTTGGGATTTATTTTCGGCGCTCAAAACCAAAGTCGAAAATTCCGCGCTTGGGCGGTAAAATTTAGCTGCGGGCTTTGGCGGCGATAAATTTTGCTTGCAGGTTGCGGCAAGTTTATCGCGCCTCGGTTTTAATGCGTCATAGTTTTACTACGCTTGAGCTTTATCGCACCGGGTTTTGGTTAGTCGGATTAGTCGGATTAGTCGGATTTTGGCGTGCCGGGCTCGTCCCGCGGAATTTCATTAAATTTCGCGCAAGATCTACATAGAAATTTGGCGCGAAATTTGCTTGGGTTTGGTATTTGAAATTTCGCTCGCAAAATTCCGCGAAAAAACCGAGCGCAAGGTCTTAAACCGAGCCGTCCGCGAGCTTGCGAGCTCACTCGCGGCAAGATTTAAAATTTCATAATGCATAAGCTCACCGTAAAATTTAAAATTTCACGCGGCTGCGCACAGTGTCATGTGTCGCTACGAGATTCTAAATTTCATGTCGAGCGCACCGTTAAATTAATCCGTCGGTCGCGCAGTAGATCGCCGCACGATCTAAAATTCGCGCTTGCGCCGCGACATGCACCGCCGCGAGTTAAATTATGCGGCAGGCGAGCTAAATTTTACGCCCGCGCAATCAGTCATGTTGGCGGAGGTTTGCGGCGCCCAGATTAAATTTTACACACCGCCGTGTAGCGCCTGCAGTGGGCGCGGATGTCTGATCTGCTCTGCTTGCAAAGGCGCAGGCGGCTATAGCTGTGCGGCAGGCGAGCTAAATTTTACGAGCCGCTGCGTCGCGGCATGAATTTTCGCTTTGCATCGGTCGCTGCGACTAAATTTGTGCGACGACTATATGCCGCTGCGCGCTTGTAAATTAAATTGCACTCCATGCACCCGTCGCCTGATTGTCGCGCGGGATTGAAATTTGCGCGCCGCTGCTTGTCATAAAATTTAGATCGCTGCGCGCCGCGCCATAGCTGTCGTAAAATTTTAAATTTCATGCTGTGCGTACGTACGAGCTAGCTGTGAAATTTAAAATTTATGTAGGCGTGGAATTTACTGTGCGTTATGCCGTATCGCGCATCGTCGCGAGCCAAATTATGTGCTGCTGCGGAATTAAAGTCTTGCATACCCGCTGCTACCGCTCGGGCGCCGCATGCTTGGCGGCTCCGTTTTGCGATCCGTTCGCGCCGTATTTATTGCGATCAGTTACGCGCGTCGCCGTCGCAGTGCGAGATTTCGCGTCGAGCTATATTTTAGAGCTTTGATTTGCAGTGAGATTTTACGGCGTGCAATGGCGCTAAATTCCATCCTGCGTGAGATTTTGGAATTTTAAAATTCCCTTTCGCGGTATAATTATATGAAATGCTAAAATTTGCAGGATTTTAATAAAGGAATTTTAAAATTTATGCGGCGCGGCTTTGTGGCGCGTCCGCAAGAAAGGAGCGATCATGGACAAGCTGGATAAAGAGGGGCTTGCAGAGGCGTTTGTCGCTAGGCTCAAGGCTTTAGCGCGTAGCGGTGGCGCCGATCTGCGCGAGCTTGATCGCGAGTTTTACGGATTTAGCGTGAGGCTTGGCGTGCGATATGACTTTGCCGGCAAGTTTAGCGTCTCGCAGATAAGTGGCGGCGGCGAGCGCGCTCAGCTGCATTTCGCTGACGTCGCGCAGTTCGAAGCTCATGCGCGCGAGTGCCTACGCGCGACAAGCACTGATGCGGAACTAAGCCTG
>CAUONQ010000105.1:0-5292 GCA_963456995.1 uncultured Campylobacter sp.
GTATCATCGCGCCCGATTGCGGCGAGATAAAGTTCGCAGGCTTCATCCCTAGCGGCGAAAATAAAGAATTCGTTCGCGCAAATGGCTATATGTCGCAGAGCTTGGGGCTTTACGAGGAGCTTAGTGTCTGGCAAAATTTAAACATCTTCGCAGGCCTAAAAGGGCTTGATCTAAAAAGCGGCGAGGAGTATCTGCGCGGGCTTTTGCGCCGCGTGGGGCTTTTGAGCTTTAAAGATTACGCCGTGGATTCGCTCTCCGGCGGGATGAAACAAAAGCTTGGCGTTGCGTGCGCGATTGCGGCTCGTCCGCGGCTTTTGGTGCTAGATGAGCCTACCGTCGGCGTCGATCCGCTCTCGCGCAGCGAGCTGTGGGCGATCGTGCGCGAGTATCTGGATCAAAGCGGCGCGAAATGCATATTTTCGACGGCGTATTTCGACGAGGCGGCGGATGCCGATCTGACGCTGATTTTGCTTGGCGGCAAGATCATAGCGCAGGAGCGTGCCGCAAAGATCACCGCGGCGCTGCGGGATCGCACCTTTCGCATCGACGGCGAGGATTATCAGAGCCTGGCGCGCCGCTTGATGTTTAAGACGCAAAGATTTTTAAAAAACTCCCCGCTCATCGACATCTGCCCCAGAGACGGCAGCGTCGATCTGCTAAGCGATGAGCCGATAAGCCTGCGCAATCTGCAAGAGTTTTTAAACGCAAGCCTAGAGGGTGACGGCGAAAATACAGAGCGCGAAAACGGGCGCGACAAAGGCACGGATCCCGAAAACGGGCGCGACGAAAATTTTAAAATTTCAAACGAAAACGATGGCGTTAAATTTAACGAAAATGGGAGCGCTAAATTTAAACTGAGCCCGCGCGAGGCGAGCCTAGAGGATGCGTATATTTTTTTAAACAGAGCGGAGATCGGCGCAGCAAATTTCGGCTACGAAAAAAGGAGCTTCGATGCGGCTCAAACCGTCATCAAAGTGCGCGACGTGAGTAAAAAATTCGGCTCATTCACCGCCGTAGAAAATACGAGTTTTGAGGTCAAAAAGGGCGAGATTTTTGGCCTTCTGGGCCCAAATGGCGCGGGTAAGACGACGACCTTTCGTATGATCTGCGCGCTTTTGGGGATGAGCGGAGGCGAGATCTCGGTCATGGGCGAGGATCTGCGCTACGCCAAATCGGCGATCAGATCGCGCATCGGCTACGTCTCGCAGAAATTTTCGCTTTATAAAAAGCTAAGCTGCTATCAAAATTTAGAATATTTCGGCCGCAGCTACGGCATCGGCGGCATGGCGCTGAAGCGGCGTATAGAGGAGCTTTTGAGCGAGTTTGGCTTGCAGCGACTGCGAAACGAGACGTGGCAAAACCTGCCGTTCGGCGCGGGGCGCAACCTCAGCATGGCGTGCGCGCTCATCCACCGCCCCGAGATTTTGTTTCTCGACGAGGCCACCAGCGGCGCCGATCCGCTCTCGCGCAGGCTCTTTTGGAACCGCATAAATGCGCTGGCGCGCACCGGCGTGAGCGTGGTCGTGACGACGCATTTTATGGAGGAGGCGGAATATTGCGATCGGTTTTTGATCCAAGATCGCGGCAAAATCCTAGCGCTAGGCAGCCCCGACGAGGTCTGCGTGCAGCACGGGCGGCGGCTTAGCGTGCAGCAGGCCTTCATAAACGAGGTGCAAAAATTTAGAAGCGAGGCGGGCGATGAGGGCTTTTGATCTAAATTTTGCGCGAGCTGCGAGGATTTTTGATCCGAATTTTATACGAACTTGGCGAAAACCTGCGCGCCCGCGCGATAAAATTTTAAACGGCGAAAGGGTCTTGCGGGGCGATGAAATTTTGAGCGGCGGCGGAATTTTGAGCGACCGAGCTTTGGACGTCGGTAAAATTTCAAGCGGTGAAATTTTAAACGACGGCAAAATTTGGATCGATAATAAAATTTTGAAAGGTTGCGAAATTTTAAAGGGTGTAGGAATTTTAAACGATCGTGAAATTTTGCGCGGCGCCAAGGTTTTGAACCGAATGTCGCGCGGCGGTACACGGCGCGGATTTGGTGGACTGGTACTGCGCGGGCTCTGCGCCGAGGCAAGCTCGCTTTGTCTGCGCCGTAAATTTCAAAGCACGAGCGGCTCGCAAACGGATTATAAATTTAAAAGGGCGACCGCTCTGCAAACAGATCGTAAATTTAAAATGGCGGTCAGTCTGCGAGTAGCTTGTAAATTTAAAACTCCGATGCAAAAATTTCATCGCGGATTTTGTGCCGTCGCGGGGCTTTTACGTCAAAAATATAGCAGCGAGGCCGTGCTGCGCAACTGTTTAAAATTTCAAAGCCCGCCGTATGCGCTCGCGCGATTAAAATTTGTGGGCTCGATGAGCGAAATGGGCGCAGGTAGTCCGTCCGCGCCGTTAAAATTTCAAATCTCGGTTGCCGCACTTTCGCAATTAAAATTTAGGGGCGTGCCAAATGCGTTCACGCGGCTAAAATTTCAAAGCGCGACGGCAACCGAATTTACGCGATCAAAATTCGGGGGCCCGTCGCGAGCGGCGCAGTGCTGCAAAATCCGAGTACAGGGGCAGGGCGGATGAACTTTACCTTTTTAAAAATCCTCATAAAAAAGGAGTTCGCGCAGATCGCAAAGGACCGATCGGCGCTCGTGATCGCGTTTTTGATGCCGCTAATTTTGGTCGTGATCTACGGATATGCGATGCGAATGGACATAAAGCCCGTCAAGGTGGGCTTCGTAAGCGATCTGGGCTCCAAAATCGAGCGCGATCTACTCGGCGGATTTTTGGGCTCAAAATACCTACAAACCCGCGTTTACACGGACTTAGAGAGCGCGAGGAGAGATTTTAGGGCGCACGAGATCGAGAGTATTTTGTATTTTGATCCGCGCTTTGCGGCGAAATTTCAAAGCACTTTGGGCGGACTCGGCGGCGCGGGCGGCATAAATTTAAACTTTTCTAGCGACGAAAGCTCCTTTACGGGCGGCGCAAGCGATATCAAAAATACAAGTAGCGGCGAATATGTCCGTCCGCTTGAGTACGGCGATGCGGGCACCAGCACCGAGAGTGGCATAAACACCTCTGCGGGCGGCGCAGGCGCGAGCGGCGATAGTTCGCATCGCACCGACGCGGAAACGGGCGGTAGCGGAGTAAATTCAAGCAGCGCGACTGCAAATTCTAGTAGCAGCGCAGGCGACGTGAGCGCAAATCAAAGCAGCGCAAATTTAATTGGCGGCGTGGGCGATACGAATGCTGGTCTTATCAACGGCGCGGGCGATCTCCAAAATGCGAGCGGCGGCGTCAATGCAAGCCCTTACGCTAACGGCGCTGGCGGTGCGAGTGGCGCTGCAAATAACGGCGGTGGCTCAAGTAGCGTAGGCGGCGGCTCAAATGGTCCAGGCAGCGCGAGCAACTCAGACAAAGACGGCGCCGAAATTTTTCTTATCCAAAACGCCACGCAGTCGCAGCTCGCGCTTCTTAGCTACGTTTACGTAGCAGGGGTAATCGAGCAGGTTTTGGCGCAAGATTACGGCTTTTTAAACGCAAATTTAAACGCCGCAGCAATGCCCGTCAGCGTGAATTATCGCAGCTGGTTCAACGAAGCCAACGAATCGACGTGGTATCTCGTATCTGCCGAGTATGTGGGGATTTTGGGGCTCATCTGCCTATTTATGGTCGCGGTCGTGATCTCGCGCGAATGGGACCGCGGCACGATCGCCTCGCTTTACAACTCCAATGCAAGCGCGCTTGAGATCGTCACTGCCAAGGTCGGCGCGTATTATTTCCTGGCGCTTTTGGGCAGCGCGATGACGCTCGTTTACGGGCAGGCGCTTTTGGGCATCCCGATCCGCGGCAGCGTGGCGATGCTGCTGGCGACGCTGTGCGTCTTCGTGCTGGAGATGACCTGCCTAGGCATGCTGATCTCGGCGATCTGCAAAAATCAATTCCTAGCGCAGGAATACGCCATCGTCATCGGCTATCTGCCCGTGACGCTGCTTAGCGGCATGATATTCGATCTGCGCGGACTGCCCGCGGCGGTCAACTTCATCGGGCACCTGCTGCCGCCCACATACGCGGTCGAGTCCTTTCGCATCTGCTTCCTATCGGGCGGACAGAGCGCGACGCTGTGGGTAAACCTCGCCATTCAGGCACTCGGAGCGGTTCTGTTTTTCAGCTTGTGCGTGCTTAGCGTAAAAAGGGGCGCACGATGAAAAATTTATTTTTGCTTTACGCTTGCGCGGAGAAATTTCGTGCCACAAAAATCGACGCAATTAACGTTTCGTTTTCGCCCAAGGCATCGATGGCGGAATTTCACGCCGCCAAAAGAGAGGACGCGATGAAATTTTTAGAATTTTTTCGCAAGCGAGCGGAGCGCGGGCTTGAAATTTTAAAATTTCTTAGCGCGAGGCATTTTGGCTCGCATAAACAGGCGGCGGAGTTTTTGAAATTTGCGCCCGAGCTGTCGCGCAATAGATCTAAAATTTTAAATTTTACGCCCAAGCTGCGCAATGGGTTTGGAATTTTAAAGTTTATGCGCGCCTCGGCGCATCTTGCGGACACAGCGCAAAATTTTATATCGCAGCGCGGATTGAGAATTTTAAAGCTTATTTGCGAGCTGCCGTTTACTATGCGTCGTGTTTTGCCGAGCGCAGATATAGCCGAAGCAGGGCGTGCGGCGCGGTTTACTTTGCAGCATACGCACGACGCGATAGAAAAACGGCGCGCGGTTAAGTTTAATCATGCGGGCGGATATTCGAATTTTGTGCGCCGCCGCATAGTGCGACTTCGTAGCGCAGCTGCACGGTACGGCTACGAAGTAGGGCGCGCGGAAAATTTTAGCAAATTTGACCTCACGGGCACGCTTTTAAATTTCATCTCCTTGCCGCCGCGCAAATTTAAATCGGCGCCCGCGGTGCATTTAAATTTCGCTTTCAATTCCGTGCCACACGCCCGCGCCTCTAAATTTGAAAATGGCGTTAAATTTAAAGGTGCCGCTAAATTTAAAAGGGGCGCGCAATGAACGCTCTGCAAAAATCACTGCTTCGAATTCGCGCGCTGATAAAAAAGGAATTTTTGGCGATGTTTCGCGACAAGGGCACGCGGATGGTGCTGATCGTGCCGGTGCTGGTGCAGGCGATCATATTCGGCTACGGCGCGAATTTTACCCCCGAGCAGGTGCGTTACGCGATTTTGGACGACGCTCGTGATGCGACGTCCGCCGCGCTGGTGCAGAGCATCGCCGCTACGCCGATGTTTAAGACCGAACTTGGCTGCAAAGACCTAACCTGCCTGCGC
>CAUONQ010000106.1:0-5241 GCA_963456995.1 uncultured Campylobacter sp.
GTTTAAATTTATTCATGCACGAGCAGTGCAGCGAGCCGTTTTGGCGGATGAAAACGCGCGCGTTCACCCCCACTACTTCGCGATCCGCGCACGCCGCTCGCAGACGCGACAGCGCCAGCTCGTCCGCCGCGTGGTTTGGATCGTGCGGATCTGCGGGGTCTGCGTAGGTAGGCACGATGAGCGCGCCGTTTAAAAAGACGAAATTTGCGTAAGTCGCGGGCAGCCTGCGCCCCTGATAAAAGATCGCGCGCGGGATCGGCAGTTCGATCACCTCGTACCCAAGCGATGAAATTTCATCCTTCATCGCGCCAAGCTCCGCATAGTGCAGATCGCTCGGATCGTCGCACGAGCTTATCGCCACGACGCGCGAGCTTAGAAAGCGCGCAAGGGTATCGACGTGGCTATCGGTGTCGTCGCCTTTTATAAAGCCGTGCCCCAGCCAGATTATGTTTTTTAGTCCGAAAATTTCACGCAGCCGCGCGTCCAGCTCGGCCTTGCTTAGAGAGTTGCGATTTTCGTTCAGCAAACACGCACTAGTAGTCAGCATCGTGCCTGCGCCGTCAAAATCGATGCTGCCGCCTTCTAAGATCAGATCCACGTCTCGCAGCGGACGGGCGCTCGCGGCGTAAAGCTTAGAATTTAACGCATCGTCCTTGGCGCTTGCAAACTTGCCGCCCCAGGCGTTGAAACGAAAATTTAACCCCGTGATTTTTCCGCCCTCCTCTACGTCGATCGCGCCGTAATCGCGAATCCACGTATCGTCGGTGTCGATTTGTGCGAAGCTGACGTTTGCTAAGTCGCCGCAAATTTGCTCAAAATCCTCGCGGCTCGGCGCGATCGCGACGACCGGCTCAAACCTCGCTACGGCAGCGATAAAGTCGCGATAAGCCGCCCGTATCTCGCCTAAATACGGCGCCCAGTCGGTACCTGCGTGCGGCAAAGACACCAAAAGCGCCTCTTGTTCTTCCCATTCGGCGAATGCTCTCATTTTTACTCCAAGATTAAAATTTCACGGATTATAGCGAAGCTCGGTTTAAAAAGATATTTGTGGATGGTGCGCCCGGAGGAATTCGAATCCCCGACCTTTTGAACCGCAATCAAATGCTCTATCCAGCTGAGCTACGAGCGCACGAAATAAAAGAAACGAGATTATAGCGTTTTTAGCTTAAATTTAGCCAAAAAGGTGGTTTAAATTTCGACATGCGATAAATTTTAGATTCGCATTTTTCGCATTTTTGCGTTTGCCTTATCGCGACGCCCAGTTTTTCGTTTAAATTCCAACGTGCAAGAATTTTAGCCTACTAAAATTTACCTTGTATCGCACCGAAATTTAACTAAGGATTCTGCTCGCATCTTGGAATTTAAAATTTATCCTACTTAAAATTCCGCAAGTCAAATTTAAAATATCATAAAAATTTACGACCTTGCAGCCCGAATCCCATGCAAAATAAATAAAATTTATCGCTTTTTAGGTATCATAAGCAAGTAGAAGGAGAGAAAATGAAGCAAGTATTTTTAGCGTTTGCGCTGTGGCTCGGTTTTAGCGGGGCTGCTTTTGCGATGCAAGATACGGAGCCGAGCGAGGCACAAGGACAAAATTCCGCGGGAGTTAAAATTTTAAGCGACGGGTTTTATAAAATGTCCGCCGAAGAGCGCGGTAAGGCATTAAATGACTGTGATGCTTTGCACTCCTATGGAGGATGCGATAAAATTTTCTCACAAGAGATCTCGCAACTTATTAAAAAGTGCAATATGGGCGACGGTAAATATAGCGCTTGTCAGAGTTTATTAACTATCATTGATAAAAATTGTTTTGAAAAAGATGAGATTGGAAATGCTTTATCTTGCGACATATCGGGCAATCTGTTAATCAAAATGAATAAATTCCCTATGGGATTAAAAAGATTATCTAGGGCTTGTGAAGTAGGCAAAATAGGCGAATCTTGCTTATTTTGCGCATTAACTTACTTTTATCACTCTTTAGACATAGACGAGGTAATTAAATATATGACGATGGCTCGAGATTTGGCATACAATAAAGAAGATTTGAATGAGATGATCAAAAAGCTTAAAGATTGCAAAGCCGATAAAGAGTGCAATCCTGCAAAATTAGAATTTAAATAAAGGAGTAAATAATGAAACAAGAAGAGAAAGAAACCGTAGCAAATACTTTGAAAAGATTAGCCAAAGAGGGTAAATACATATATGACGAGAATAAAGGCATATTTCAGTTTGCATTGGGTATAGGCACTGCTATTTATATCTATAAGCAGAAAGGTAAAGATGTTAGTGTAGAAGAAGCCATTGACTATGCTATGCGTACGAGCGATAATTTTAAATTTGTTGTAAATAAAAAAGTGATAAATGACCGTGCTAATTTTTATGTGAATCACAACAAAGAGCTCGATGCATGGAAAGAAGTTAGTAAATCATATTTTCAACCAGACGGTTTCAAACCAGAACCACCAGATACGGACGAACCATCTACCCCGCGTTTTAAAACCTACAAGGAGCAAATGCGAGAACTGCGATTGGATGAGCGATCTTTTGAAAACCTCTTGGAAAAAGCACAAAAAAAGCTTAAAAAAGATCCTGAAAATGCTGATTTAAAAAAAGATGTCGATCATTGGCAAAACAAGCTTAATGAAAATAGAGCATCTCAAGATAAATTAAATAATAATAAATTGGAATCGCTTAAGTATTTTGTTGAAATATGTAAAAGAGAATATGGTGAGGCGCAAGAGGCATTTAACGCCAATCCAAATAGTAAGGAAGCAAAGGAGGCGTTAGATAAATGGGCCAGTGCTTTAAAGGGAAATGAAGAGAGACTGAAGGCTTTTCAGGATTATCTTGATGATCTTAATGCTCCAAAATTTGATTTAATTTCATGGATGAATACCGTTCTTTCCAATTCTCTCCTTTTCAATCCTTTGGACGAAAATTTTGAAAATACATTACGAAATGCTATAAATTCCATAGCTCAATTCTTCGGCTTTACCTCTATCAATATCGTCGACCCTCTCGCCCTAGATCTCAACGGCGACGGCAAAATCGGCATCAATCCTGTATCCATAACAGCTTCGGATAAAAAATCAAGCTCGAATAATAATGAAAGCGGCGGAGCCTACTTCGATCACAACGGAGACGGAGTATCTCACAGATCATCTTGGATCAGCAAAGAGGATGGAATTTTAGCCTACGATCGTAACGGCAACGGCAAGATAGACGACGGTAGCGAGCTATTTGGAAATTTCACGCAGATAAAAGATAAAGAGGGCAATCAAAGATTAGCCAAGGACGGCTATGAAGCTTTAAAGGAATTTGATAGCAATAACGACGGGCTTATAGATAATAAAGACGATAAATTTAAAGATCTTAAAATTTAGCAGGATGCGAACTCTAACGGGATCTCAGACGAAGGCGAGCTAAAGAGCCTAGATGAACTAGGCATCGCCAGCCTAAGCCTAAATCACAATGAGGTAAACGAAGATCTGGGAGGCGGAAATACCCTAAGCCTAAAGGGAAGCTATACTAAAAAAGACGGCACCGCTCATAGTATGGGCGATCTAAATTTCAACGTAGATACGATAAACTCTAAATTTAAAGACGAGGCGCCGTTAAGCTCCGAAGATATGGCTAGAGCGAATATCAAAGGCTTTGGATTACTAAGAGATCTAAGATCGGCTGCCGCATTAAATAAAGATCTTGCTGCCGCACTAGATAGCTACTCTCGCTTAGGCACTAAAGAGGAGCAGCTCAAGGCTCTACCTGCTCTTATAAAAGCATGGAGCGAGACTGCGGTAAGAAGCACGGGCGGAAATTCTAATGCCGCGGGCTACGAAGTAAACCTAAAAGGGGTGAAGCTTCCGAGCAATGTAAGTCTAGGCGCAGGATCAAACATCAATGTAGATGCGGACGGTAACGTGATAAGCTCAGGTAATCCAAACGCCAGAAAACTAAGCCTTACTCCGTCTCAATATCAGGCTCTACTAAATAGCTCAAATTCTATAGATGAGAGCTTGCTAAAGGAGTTTGAGAGTATAAAATATAAGATCAAAGTAATCGATGCTTTCACCGGCTCAAAGACTGCGGAGCTCTATTATATAAGCAATGACGATATAAAAGCTATCATCAAAAACACAAACGAAACTTATGATAAAATTTTAAACTACTCCTATGCATCGCTACTGGCTCAAACCAGACTAAAAGGCTATGCCGATCTGATAAGTCTGGATATGATCTCCGTGCCTAACGATACAGCTGCGGGCAATAGTGCCTCGGCGGGCGGTAATTCAAAATCCGATACTGCGAGCGGCGGTGCAAACGCATCTGCTAAGCCGAAGTATGATTTCAGACTGAATTTCACCAAAGTAATCGATAAATTTAAAGAGATCAACCTAAACGACCCGAAAAAGGCTTTCGTGGATTTGGCAGAGTTTGCTACATTGTTTCAGAGTAAAAAGGAGTTCGCCGCAGGACTTAGCCTACTTGCAGAGTTCGCATACGGAGCTAATAAACGAGGGGTATTGAGCGAATATCTTGACACGCTCGGTAAGGATATGCAGAGCAAAATAAACATTACCACTAGCTCAAGCGGCAGCGCCGGCGATGATATTATGGTGGGCTCAGACGGTAATGATGCTCTTTACGGAGAAGGCGGGAATAGCATCCTCTACGGCGGAGACGGCGACGATAAGCTCTATGGAAATAATAGTAGTGATATCTTAGAAGGCGGAGCCGGTAACGATTATTTAGAAGGCGGCAACGGAGACGACACCTACATTTTTCGAAAAGGCGATGGAGCAGATACTATCTACGATCTTAGCGGCAACGATACGATTAAATTCGGAGAGGGGATTTCTTTAAATGATCTAATCGTAAAAAGAGCTGCGGATAATATTGATAACCTTGAAATTTCTATCAAAGGAACTAAGGATAAACTAACGATAAAAAACGTCTATTGGAATGGAGGAACATACTATAATACTCGCAATATGATAGAAAACTTCGAATTTGCAGATGGAACAAAACTATCTTTCAGTGAACTTCAATCCCAGACCTACTTTAAAGGAACGGATGCTAACGATACCATTATGGGAGCAAATTCTAACGACGAAATTTATGGCGGAGCAGGAGATGATACTCTTATAGGTCAAGATGGCGACGATATCCTCTATGGCGGGGCAGGTAATGATGCTCTTTACGGAGAAGGCGGGAATAGCATCCTCTACGGCGGAGACG
>CAUONQ010000107.1:0-5164 GCA_963456995.1 uncultured Campylobacter sp.
TTCTACTCTATGGCATCGTTCCGCCTAAAATCACGTCCTCTCAAGACGAGCTCGAGCGCCTAGGTACAGCGTGGTCGCAACGCCTAGGCGAATGCGAATGCGACGGCATCGTCATCTACGATCTACAAGACGAAAGCGCGCGCACAAAAGATGAGCGGACCTTTCCTTTTGTGCATACGATCGATCCTGCGCGCTATTACACGCAGTATCTACACACCGATAAAGAAGCGATCATCTACCGCGCGGTAGGTAAATATGATGAAACGGAATTTTGCGAAATTCTAAGGCATGCCGCAAGCGGGCTGGGTGTTTTCGTGGGGGCGAGCTCTAAAAACGAAGAATGCAAGCTACATCTAAGCCGCGCCTATGAGATCAAGCGACTCGTGGCGCCGCATCTTTGCCTAGGCGGCATCTGCATTCCTGAACGCCATGAAAAGAGCCGCGACGAGCACCTAAAAATCGCGGAGAAGACTGCGGACGGGTGCGAATTTTTTATCACTCAGGCGGTTTATAATGTGCAAAACGCCAAAGATTTCATCGACGATTACGCCGCTTTGGAGTGCAAAAAGGTGCCTATAATCTTTACTTTTACGCCGTGCGGTAGCCTAAAGACGCTTGAGTTTATGAAGTGGCTTGGTATCTCGGTGCCGGATTTTTTGCAGCAACGGCTGCAAAGCAGCGTCGATATTTTGCAAAGTTCAACAGCGCTGTGCGCAGAGATGTTTGATTTCATCTACAAATACGCCCTCGCAAAAGGCGTAAGCGTAGGCGCAAACGTCGAGAGCGTAAGCACCCGCCGCGTAGAAATCGAAGCCTCGCTCAGCTTATTAAAAGAGATCAGAAAAATTATCCTTAAGCACGAGAATTTGGGATTTTACGTTATTTAAAATTTTAAACCTGGCGCACGAGCAAGACGCTAGATAGTCCAAGCTAGCGGAGGAATTTTAGATAATTTCGGATCGCTTTCTAAAAAATAAATCGAAATTTTATCCGAATGGAATTTGAACTTAAAATTTATAAAAAATTGCCTTAATAATATACTTTAATACCTGTCGTCCATAACTGTGAGATGATATTTCGTGCTAAAATTTTTAAATGCTTGCAATGGCATTGAGCTGGACCTACCATCAAAACCTATAAACTTCTGTAGCTTTCGCACTAAAACTAAATGCATTGACCGTTTCAATCTGCAGCTGACGCGACCGTACCCTCCGACTCGCCGCTACCTACACAGAGATAATGTATATTGTATAACGGGAGATACCTGGAGGCTTTACGCCATATAGATATTTAGAGATACTACGCTTCTTCGCTCATGGCATAGCGATCCTTTATAGCCTCGTTTGCGGTATTTGATTAAATTTACTAGCGTTTATGCTAAATTTCAAATCTAAGGCTGATGCTTGCTGTTGTGAGCGTTTTGGTATTTGAATTTATTCTACAGCCTATGTGTAGGTCGCTCAAAAGATCCACCATACGCCGCCGTAAAAATACTTGCCCAGCTTTGCAGCTAATTAAAAGCCGTTAATGCAGAATCGGCTGAAATTAACACCCATTTAAGCTATCGCATATTTGATTTCTTTTATATTCTACAAGCCCGCCACCAAAAAGCAGCAGACCTAAGACTAACGTCGTTTTACTATCTCACGCAGAAGCCGATATGCAAACTGCGCAAGATTATAATATGCTTTCAATCGCAAACGCCTCATTTTAAAATTTTGAAACCCGACTCGGAATAAATATAAATTTGAAATTAGTTTTGTAAATAAGCTTGGAATTTTAACTCTTAAATATGGCGAAATTCAAAGATAATAAAATTTAAAAAGCGCTAGTTTGTACTCTTGCCGCCGAATTTCAAAAGCGCGCTGCCCCAGGTAAAGCCGCCGCCGAACGCGTCCAAAAGCATGAGCGAGCCGTTTTTAAGTCTGCCGCTCTCGTAAGCGTCATTTATCGCCATCGGGATCGACGCCGAGCTCGTGTTGCCGTATTTGCCGATCGTAAGCACGCACTGCTCATCGCTAAATTCTAATCTCGCCTTGACCGCCTCGATAATGCGCAAATTTGCCTGATGCGGGATAAAAAGATCGACCTGCTCAGGCGAAATTTTATTTTTCGCCAAAATCTCCACAACGTCGTTACTAAGCGTCGGCACCGCAATCTTAAAGACCTCGCGCCCCGCCATCTGCATGAAGCCTAGCTTTTCGTCGATGATTTTTTGGCCGAGTGGATTTACGCTACCCGGGGCTGCGGTGATTAGAAGATCACCCTTACTGCCGTCGCTAGCTGTATGAACGTCGATGATTTCGTTATCGTCGCGTGCCGCGATAACCGCAGCGCCTGCGCCGTCGCCGAAAAGTATGCACGTAGTGCGATCGCTCCAATCGACTATCGAACTTAACTTTTCCGTGCCGATTATCAACACGTGTTTTTTGGCGCCGCTTTCGATGAGGGATTTTGCAAGCTCTAAAAGATAGATGAAGCCGGTACAGGCGGCATTTATATCAAACGCCGTGATGCCGAAGCTCAAACCCAGTTTATCTGCGATGACGCACGCGGTCGAGGGCATACAGAAATAATCGGGCGAGATCGTGGCGCAGATTATCGCATCGATCTCGTTTTTTTGTAAGCCGCTACGCTCGATCGCCTTTAACGCTGCTCTCGTGCCCAGATCGCTAGTACTTTCGTCCTTTGCGATACGGCGCTCATGAATACCTGTTCGCTTGACGATCCATTCATCGCTCGTTTCAACCATTTTTTCAAGATCGAAATTAGTTAAAATTTGACTCGGTGCGTATGCTGCGATCGAGATCATCGAGGCTTTTTTCATTTTTGCTCGTTTGAAGAAATTTCGCTTTCTATCGCGGAGTTGATTTTAGAATCTGCAAATTTAAGCGCTTGAAAGATTGCATTTTTAACGGCTTTCGGAGTGCTTTTGCCATGGCTTATGATGACGCATTCTTTGACGCCTAAAAGCGGCGCGCCGCCGTATTCATCGTAATCCGTGCTTTTCTTGATAATTTTAAAGACGCGCTTCATCAAAATGGAGCCAGCGATAGCAATCGGAGATTTTTTCGTTTCGTTTTTAATAAGTTTGCCGATAGCGCTTGCGACGCCTTCGCTGGATTTTAGCATAATGTTGCCGATAAATCCATCGCACACGACCACGTCTACCGAGCCGTCAAAAATTTGATTGCCTTCGACATTTCCGATAAAATTTTGCATCTTCTTAAGCATATGAAAGGTTTCTTTTGTTACCTCGTTGCCTTTACTATCCTCCTCGCCGTTGGATAATAAGCCGATGCGTGGCGCATTTAAACCCATAATCTCCTTGGCATATGCTTCGCCCATAATCGCGAATTGAAACAAATTCTCTGGCTTACAATCCACATAAGCGCCCACATCCAGCACAAGCGTGCGTCCACCTATGGAATTTGGCATCAGCGTAGCAATTGCCGGGCGCAAGATACCTTTGAGCCTTCCTATGCGAAGCGTAGCAAGGCTCATCGTAGCGCCGCTATGTCCTGCTGATACCACGGCTTTGCAAGTGCCATCTTTTACTAGATCGACCGCTTTAAAGATGCTACTCTCTTTGCGTTTAAGAGCGTCGGTTGCGCCCTCTTTCATCTCGAAAACTTCGCTTGCAGCTACGTAAGTAATATATTTCTCAAAGCCTTGATCTTGTGGAATAAAAGGCTTGATTTGCGCTTCGTCGCCTACCAAAAACGCATTAAATTTGCGCTCTTGTAACGCCTCTACAACACCGTTTATTATCGGCTCACAGCCGAAATCACCGCCCATCGCGTCTATAGCAACGGAAATCATCGGATTAATATTCGCCCGTAGTTTTGTTTATTCTATGCGGAATTTTCCAGCTTCCGTCTTTATCTTTGACGGGAATCGGAAGGGTCACTTTGTAGTGAGTGCGTCTTTTCGCCGCACGAGTTTTACTAACTCTTCGCTTTGGAACTGCCATTTTTTCTCCTTTATAAATTTAGTTCTTGCATTCTTCGCAATAAAAATAGTCGCTTTTGAAAGCTTCCGTTTCGCTTCTTAAAATTTCATCCAGATCAACTTCGGCGCCGAAAAACTCCATAACGTCCAAGCTTTCGTGCCTTTCGTCGTTAAAAACGCCCTCGCTTAAAAGCAAATTTACGCTCTCGTTTACGTCAAGATCAAATTCTTTGCCGCAGCGGTCGCAAATGTATGGAATTTTGCCCTTAATTTCGCCCTTACACTCGATAAACTTAGAGTCTTTTCGTTTTAAATTTCCGCTGAGCTTAAGCCTGTCTTGCGAAATTTCAAACGGCACGGGCGCGGCGGAAATTTTAGCAAAAGCGATCTTCACGTGGCACTCTTAGCAAATTTCTCTTTTTGCAAAGAAAAATGCGATCTCGGTTTTTGCGTTTTCTAAGCTGTCGCTGCCGTGAACGGCGTTAGCGTCGATGCTGTCCGCAAAGTCTGCTCTGATCGTGCCTTTATCCGCTTTTTTCGGATCGGTAGCGCCCATTAGCGCGCGATTTTTAGCTACAGCATCATCGCCTTCTAGCACCATTACGACCACCGGACCGCTAGTCATAAACTCAATCAGATCCTTATAAAAAGGGCGATCCTTGTGAATTTCATAAAATTTACCCGCATCTTCGGCGCTTAGGCATAATTTTTTAGCCGCTGCGATTCTTAGTCCGTGGCTTTCGAAACGATCAATAATTTTGCCGATAACGCCCTTTTTAACGGCATCAGGCTTAATAATAGAAAGCGTTTGCTGCATATAATCTCCTTAAAGTGAAAGGCGGATTGTATCGAAAAATAGGTTAAAATTTATTTAAGGATTGAATGAATTAAAATTCCGCGCATTTGATCGCGGAATTTTACCTGCTAAGCAAATACCGGGGTATCTCCGCTGCGTAGATCCGCACCTATACTATCCCTGCTAGGTTGGCCCGCTACGATGTCGCTCCAGACGATACAGCCGTCGGTCGGACAGGCGCTAGCGCAAGCCGGCTCGTCGTTGTAGCCTACACACTCGACGCATTTATCAGCATATACGTAGTAGCTATCCTCGCCGCTTGGGTTATCGCTATCGTCCACGATCGCATTTACCGGGCACTCGTCGATGCATGAGCCGCAGCTAATGCAAATATCGGTAATTTTTACAGCCATTTTT
>CAUONQ010000108.1:0-5136 GCA_963456995.1 uncultured Campylobacter sp.
GGTAAATAAGCCAGCAGGCCTTACCGTCCACCCCGCCGCAAGCGTCAAAGAACCCACGCTCGTGGACTGGCTCAAGTCTCGCGGCTATCTGCTTTCCACGCTCGGCGGCGAGCTTCGCGCAGGCATCGTGCACCGCCTGGATAAACTCACCAGCGGCGCCCTGCTCGTCGCCAAAAACAACGCCGCGCACGCCGCGCTCTCGGCGCAGCTAAGCGATAAAAGCATGGGGCGGATATACCTCGCGCTCATCGACCTGCCGCTGAAAGAGCCCTGCGTGATCGAGCGACCGATCTCTCGCAACCCCGCAAACCGTCTAAAAATGGGGATCGTGCCCGATGGACGCAGCGCAAAGAGCGCGTTTTATGAAATTTTAAGCGGAGTGGAACTAACGGAGCTTCAAAACTCCGCCGAGAGGTGCGATGAAATTTTAGGCGCAGGCGACGGTACGGCTGCGGGCAAGAGCGCAAACAACGGCACGACTGCCGACAATGACACAGGCGCGAATAAAATTCCAGCCGCGAATACAGGTAAAATTTCGACCGCCGCTGCGGATAAAATTTCAGCCGCCGATAAAATTCTAGGCACATCCGTAGGCGGCGATAAAATTCTAAACGCTAGCAAAGGCGCAGATGCGAGTAAAATTTTAGCGACCGACGTAAGCGCGCGCGGGAATGAAATTTTAAACGACTACGCAGGCGTGGATAACGCGGATGAAATTTCAAATAATTGCATGCGGAGCGCGGATAAAATTTCAATCCAAAGCATAGACAAAATTCCAAGCAGCCGCGCGGACAACGCAGATAAAATTTCGACTACCGACGTGAGTGCGGATCAAACCCGGACCGCCCGTCTCGCCAAGAATAAATTTTTAAATTTTCAAAATCCCGCTAAAAACCAAATTTTGCCGCCGATAAGCCTAAAGAGCTTCAATCTCGTCGCGGCAAAGCTCTTCACGGGCCGCACGCATCAGATCCGCGTGCATTTAAGCTCGATAAATCGGCACATTTTGGGCGATCATTTATACGGATTTAAGAGCGAAAACGCTAAAATTAGCAGGATTTTGCTCCATGCCTATTTGCTCTATTTCATCCATCCGCGAAGCGGCAAAGAGGTGAAAATATGCGCGGGCTTGCCGAGCGAATTTCTAAATTTTACGACAAATCAAAAGGTAAAGGATGAAATTTATGAAAAAATTTTACCGACTAACATTGAGCGCTACTTTAGCGATATTAGTGGCTGGCTGCGCTACGTCTAGCGCGCCTAGCGCAAGCGACGAAAGCCTGCCGCGCGTGGAGGGCATCAGGACGATCACGAGCGACAACGAGATCGGGCTTGAGTGGCCTAGATACGACAGCAATACCGCTGTGCTGGGCTTTGTCGTTTACCGAGCGCCTGCAAGCGGCGGCGAAGCCAAAAAGATCGCCACCATCGCAGATCCATACTCCACCCACTACGTAGATACGAGGCTGCAGCCGGGCACTTCGTATAAATACACGGTGCGCACATACGGCGCCAAGGGCGTTTCGGCTCCTTCTCCGGTCGCTATCGCAAGCACAGCAAAGATGCTAGAGTCCGTGCCGTTTGCGCAGGCGATCTACGGGCTTCCGGGCCGCGTTAAGATCATCTGGCGCCCGCATCCGGATCTTCGCGTAAGCTCCTATCTAATCGAGCGCCGTCCTAAGGGAGGCGAATCATGGAGCACGATTAAAGAGGTTCGCGGCAGACTTAGCGCTGAATACATCGACAATATCGATTACGGCGAAGGATACGAATACCGCATCACCGTCAAAACCGAAAACGGAGAGCTGTCCAAGCCTAGTGCAGTCATTGCCGCAGCGCAGGCAGAATAAAGTTTGCCGAATTTCATAACCCAAAGCGTGAGCCTGCCGCCGCTGCCGATTAAGCTCGGCGAGACTGAGTTTTTAGAGACGGCGCGCGGCAGAAATTTAACGCTCGTGCGAACTAAGAGCTTTGATAGCGAGTTTTTTATCACCCTAAAGCCCAGCGACGGCAAAGTGATAGTAAAGGGTGAAAAGATCACTAAGCCCGCCAAGATCGGCCATCTGCAGCGAGCACTCGAAATTTTTAAAGAGCGCTTCTGCGGGCCGATCATCTCGCAGGCGTTTGCTTACAAAGACAGCTCGCTTACCGAAAAAACGCCGCTGATTTTGGACGAGAATGAAATTTTATCCCTCGTAAAAAGCTCTAAATTTAATAAAATTTTTATCGAGATCGGCTTCGGCTCGGGCAGACACCTGCTTCATCAAGCGCGCTCAAATCAAGACGCGCTGCTAATCGGTATCGAAATTTACAAGCCAGCAATCGAACAGGTCGCAAAGCTAGCGATCCGTGAAGGGCTGCAAAACATCGCTCTCATAGCCACCGACGCGCGGGTTTTGCTGAGCCTGCTTTCCGCGGGTTGCCTACAGCGCGTGTTTTTACACTTCCCCGTACCATGGGGCGACGCGCCGCACCGCCGCGTGATAAGCGACGAGTTCGCCTCGCAGATCGCACGCACGCTCGGGCGCGGCGGCCGCTTCGAGCTTCGCACCGACAGCGAGGAGTACTTCCTCTACGCGATGCAAAAGCTCTCGCCCTACGTTCGGCGCAAAGCGGGCGAAATTTCGCACTTCAAAAACCGCGACGCCGCCGTAGCGAGCAAATACGAGGATAGATGGCGCAAAATGGATAAGGACATCTACGATCTGATCTACGAGAACAAAACTGCGGGCCTGGGCGAACCGCAGCGGTTTGAGATGGAATTTTTAAAATTTGACGCAGCGGCAATCGCACGAAATTTTAAAAATTTCACCTTCAAAGGCGAGGATTTTTTCGTGCATTTTGAGGAAATTTTTTACTTTGACGCGCAAAAAAGCTTGGACGCGGGCGGGGCTTGCGCGGCGGACGGCGGTGTAAATTTTGATGCAGGCAGTGGATCAAATTTTACCTCAAAAACGAACTCAAATCCTTGCGCAAACCTAGATGGCGGTTTTATCTCGTACGAAGCAGGCGCCGACGGCATGTCCGAAGCTATAAATTTAGACGCGGTGCGCGGCGGAAATTTAACCGAGCGCGCGAGCATGGATGAAATTTCGTCAGGCGGCGGCAAAATTTCAGCTACGACGGCGGGCGATAAAATTTCAGCTTGCGCGAACGCTACGCAAATTCTAAAAAAAGCGAGCGCCCCACTGAATACAAACCGCGCTGATGAAGCGGGCGTAAAAGACGGCGCAAATTTAAACGAGGATTACTTGAGCACAAGCGGCGTAAATTTAGCAAGCGACGCTCCCGTCACAGTAAGCGCTAAATTTAACCGCCTCGCCCCGAGCGAAAAGCGCGCTTTAGCCTGCGAGCAGATCGCAACAAGCAGTGCGCTAAATGCTAGCGGCACGGAGGGTGCGCTTGCAGCTATCGATGCGACAGGCGCGAGCACTACACCCGCAGCGATCGGCACAATAGATACAAACAATGTGCCGAATGCGGTCGGCTCATTCTCAGCGATCAGTGCGATAGAAGAGAGCGCCACGCCGAATGCGACCCTAGCAGACGGAGCAAACGCTACGCAAATTCTAAAAAAAGCGAACGGCGCGCCAAATACAAACCTACAAACGGACGCAGATGAAAAAGACGGCGTAAATTTAACAGACGGCTGCGCAGTGAGTGCGAGAAATACGACAAGCGCAGGCACCGTAACAGACACGATCTGCGCGGACGAAGCAAATAAGGCACTAAACATAAGCGCCGCACCTTGCAAAAATGAGCCGCAAGTCGAACTAAAAAACGAACTAAACCACGCTGCTGAACCGCAAGCCGAATTACAAAATAAGTCAAACCACGCTATCAAGTCGCAAGTCGAGCGCCGAAGCGAGCCAAGCCATGACGAGCTACAAGCCGAACACCAAGGCGAATTAAATTGTGTCGAGCAGCTATGGCAAGGCAAACCAAGCCGCGTTAAGTCGCAAGACGAATGGCAAAGCGAACCAAGTTACACCGAGCAGCAAGACGAACGGCAAAGCAAGCCGTGCGTCGCAGAGCCGCAAGACGTGCTAATCCTGCTTTCGCTCGGGGCATTCGACTTTCCGCAGCAGTGTTTCATCCGCGCAAACGCAAGCGGTACGCGCTACTTTATCCGCCGCCCGCTTCCTACGCGCGAAAACCACGCGGCACATCAAAAAATTTCGGAGATATTTTCACAATGGCAGAGATAACGGACGATTACAACATCATCACCGCAGCGGGCCTCACGCTAGGCTACGAAAAGGCGGGCGCGGTCATCCAAGACGCGAGTTTCGGCATCGGCGCGAAAGACTTCGTCATCATCACGGGCAAGAGCGGTAGCGGTAAATCCACATTGCTTAAATCCTTCTACGGCGGCATCGACATCATCGGTGGCGAGCTGAACGTCTGCCTGTGCGATCTAAAGGGCATCACGAACTCCGATCTGCGCACCCTACGCCAGCGCATCGGCATTATCTTTCAAAACTACCGCCTGATCAACGAATGGACGATCGAGCGCAACATAATGCTTCCGTTAATGATAATGGGCTACAATCAGCAGGTCTGCCAAGACCAAGCCAAAAAGCTACTGCGCCACGTCGAGCTCGGACATAAGATGGGTAAGTATCCGCTCGAGCTTAGCGGCGGTGAGCAGCAGCGCGTGGCTTTGGCGCGCGCGATGGCGCACAATCCGCGCCTGCTGCTGTGCGACGAGCCAACGGGAAATTTGGACGACTACTCCAGCGCTATTATTTGGAATTTGCTGCGCTCGGCGTGCGAGTCGTGGAACGCCTGCGTCGTTATCGTGACGCATAAAATGCCCGCCACGCTTCGTTTTAGGCACCGACATTTTGAGATTAAGGACGCTAACGTACATGAAAACGATAAAAACCCATTTCGGCGTGATCTTTTCGCTCGTCGCGCTGCTTTTCTCCGTGCAGTTTGGAATTTTTTTGAGAACCTAAACCAAAGGTTCCGAGCGCCGGTTCCAAAACGAAAAAAACATCGAACAAGTCCCAAAAACTCCGCTCAGCCTGCAAGACGCCCAAAAAGCGGTACCGAAGAACAGCCCAATTAGCGAAATTCCCACAGCGGGCATCACCGAGCGACTGAAGGGTAAAATTTCACAAAACGCCTTTG
>CAUONQ010000109.1:0-5133 GCA_963456995.1 uncultured Campylobacter sp.
ATTGTCATCTTGGAATTTTAGGCTTGCTAAGCCTTGCAAGCTTTTTGGGCGAGTTTTTCTCCAAACTCGTGGCTTTTGTAATTCATCCGATGAAATTCCGCTTCAAAGAAACCGTAAATTTCATCAAAGATAGCGGCATAGACGCGCTTTTCATCGTCTCATTGACAGCGTTTTTGATCGGTATCGTGCTTGCTTACATAGGCTCGGATATGCTTTCTAAATTTGGCGCCAGCATCTACATCATCGATATAATGGGTGCTTTGACGCTTCGTGAGGTAGCGCCTCTTATCGCTGCTATCGTTATCGCGGGTCGCTCGGCTTCGAGCTTTACGGCACAGATCGGCGTGATGAAGATCACCGAAGAGATCGATGCGATGAGGACGATGGGCTTTGATCCGTTTTATTTTCTTGCGATGCCGCGCATTATTGCGATGGTACTAATCATGCCGCTAGTCATTTTTATCGCAGATTCGGTAAGTATTTTTGCTCAGATGATCGTGTGTGACGCGTATTTAGATATAGCCTTTAGCGATTATTTGGATAGATTTAAGGCTTCTGTAGAGCTTAGGCATTTTTTAGTAGGTGTGATTAAAGCGCCGTTTTTCGGGGCATTCATTGCTATCATCGGCTGCATGCGGGGTTTTGAGGTCAAAGGAAATACCCAAAGCATCGGCGAATACACCACGATCAGCGTCGTAAATGCGATATTTTGGGTTATCGCGATCGACGCGGTATTTGCGGTTTTGTTTTCGGAAATCGGACTATGAGCGAGCAAGTGCAATCTAGCGAAACTTATAAAATTATAGTCGCGCGCGACGTTACTACCGCGTACGGATCGCGCGTTATGCACGATAGCGTGAGCTTTAGCGTCAAAAAGGGCGAAATTTACGGCTTTTTAGGCGGCAGCGGTAGCGGCAAAACGACGTTAATGAAAACTCTCATATTTTTAAAACGTCCACAAAGCGGCGAGATCAAAATTTTCGGGCGCGATATTTGGCGCGCGAGCGAGGCGGAGCAAAACGAGATCCGCCTAAAATGCGGCGTGATGTTTCAGTTCGGCGCGCTTTACAGCTCGATGAGCGTGCTCGAAAACGTAGGCGTGCTGCTACGCGAATACTCTAAATTTAGCGAGCGCGAGATAGATGAGCTATCGATGTTTTGGATCCAAAAGGTGGGGCTTAAGAAGGAAGCCGCCGCGCTTAGGCCAAACGAGCTTAGCGGCGGCATGAAAAAGCGCGTAGCGCTGGCTCGCGCGCTAGCACTTAGTCCTGAAATTTTATTTTTGGACGAGCCAAACTCGGGGCTCGATCCGCTCAGCGCCAGAGCCCTTGATAGGCTTGTTTGCGAGCTTAGAGACAGCCTTGGCGTCACGGTCGTGATGGTGACGCACGACGTGGATAGCATCTTTGACATTTTGGATCGGTTTTTGATCGTGGATAATCAAAAAATCGCCTTTGAAGGAAGCATCAAGGAAATTTCAAGCCTAAAGAACAACCCGCTTGAAGAGCTATTTAAGATGCGGCAAAGGGATTGAGCTTTGAAATTTATCTAGCCAAAATACAGATCGCGGCAGGTAAAATTTAGATAGATAGGAGCTGAAATTTTAAAATAGCGGTAGTAAAATTTTAAACCTAGCGAAAAATTCCGGGATCCGCAGAGCTTAAATTTTTAAAATTTAGACCTTAGCGGCTCAATCGAAATTTTAAAATTCAGGCGGGTCGTATTTAAGGGCGCATTTATCGGATAGCGCATTGAAATTTTAAAATTTCGACGAGCAAGCGGCGTTAAATTTAAACCGGGGCGGTAAAATTTTACGCTAAAATACGGCGCGACGATATTTTGAAATTTCAAAATGCACGCTAAGCTTTAAAATTTAAACTCAGATGATTCTGCAAATTTTGCGGCTATTTGAGAAAGTGCTAAGTTTTAAAATTTAAGCCCAAATGGCTATTTTAAGGCATATCTTAGGGCTTAAATTTTACGCTCTGAAATTAGGAGAAAAGATTGGAAAATAGAACTTCATACACGATAGTAGGCGCATTTGTTATGATTTGCGTCGCGGCTCTTACGGCATTTATGTGGTGGATGCTTACAAAGACCGACCGCGGCGAAAGCTACTGCCCCTACTATATCCACACAAAAGAGCTTCCCGTAGGCATTAAGGAGAATTCCGAGGTTAAATTTATCGGCGTAAATGCAGGCATCATCAAAAGCATCGACTTTGCCGATATCGAAAATGCGATTATTGAGATTGAAATTTCAGTAAAAAGCAAACTGCCGATCTCGCAAGATAGCGTCGCTAAGGTAGAATCTCAAGGCATCAGCGGAATCGCGTTTATAAATATCACGAAAGGAAGCGGCAAGCTTTTTCCGCCGAATGATAAAAAGCCGATAATTGCGCTGGATAAGACGCTTCTTGATAAAATTGGCTCTAAAGCCGAAGTCATCACCGATAGCGTGAGTGAGATGATCTTTAAGATTAACGGGCTGTTGTCTAAGCAAAATACCGATAAAGTGGATAGAATTCTATCTTCGATGGATAAATTTAGCGCCGAGCTAAGCGATGAGAAAAAATTCCAAAGCTTAGATGCGCTGCTTGCTAACGTAAATACTCTCATAGCAAATTTAAACGAGCGCGAGAAGGAGCTAGACGCGCTGCTAGATAATCTAAACGCCTTTGCCGTGAGTGCTGCCAATCTATCGAATTCACTGGATAAAACCGCAGGCATCATCACTAAGCGTATCGATCGCGGCGAGTACAATCTAAAAGCGATCTTGGATCCTACGCTTGAAGAGGCGAAAAACACTCTTGGCGAGCTCAAAAAATCGCTTAGAGAATTCCAAGGTGCAATGTTTAGGCTAGAGGACAATCCTTACGATTTCTTTTTCAAAGACACTTCTAAAGGCGTGGATCGCGACGATAAAAAGGAATAAAGATGAAAAATTTTATAAAGTTTACGCTTGCTACGACGCTAGCAGCGATATTTTTAGGCGGCTGCTTAGCCAAGCAGGCTAAGCCATACACCTACTACGAGCTGCGTTATGATCAAAAGCGCTGCGTAAATCCTAGCGGTGCGCGCAAAAATATCTTTATCGACACCATCACGGCGACCGATCTCGTCGATAGGCGGGATATTTTAATAGTGGATTTTAGAAACCGAACGCGGTTCGCAAGCGACGCCAAATTTATCACGATGCCTAGCGAAATGGTATATAAAGCGCTACTTGATGCGGCATTTTCCACCTGCTCGCTAAATCCGATCTTCGTGCCAAAAGAGCGGGATTTGCGCCTAAAAACCAGTATCGTAGCGCTTCAGATCAATAACGATCAAGCAACCGTCACGATGGGGTATGAAATTTTAAATTCTTTAGAAAGCATAAAATCTGGCATCGTCACTAAGCGCGTTTTCGTGCCAGATCCCAGCTCGCAAAGCATTTATAATGCTCTAAATTTAGCGCTTAATGAGAGCATAAACGAAATTTTAAAGGCTCTTAGATGATAGCAGCGATCGAAGGAATTATCACGCGCAAGGAGCCAACTGCTTGCGTCATTAAATGCGCTAGCGGCGTGAGCTACGCTCTTTCATTGTCATTAAATACCTCCGCGAAGCTCACGCAGGGCGAGCTAACCGAGCTTGCGTGCGTACAAATTCTGCGCGAGGATGCCGATTTGCTGTACGGGTTTTTAGACGAGAGTGAAAAAATGATGTTTGAAACCCTAATCAAGCTTAGCGGTGTAGGTGCAAGCACGGCGATGGCGGTTTGTTCGACGCTCGCTCCGCAGGATTTTGCGCGTTGCGTAGCCACGGGGGATGCTGCGACGCTAACTTCAGTTCCAGGCATCGGCCCAAAGACCGCTAGACGGATCATTGCTGAACTGGGCGATGCGAAGCTAATGGAATTCGGTCCTAGCGAGACTTATAAGAACGAAGCGGCGTCCGCGCTACAAAGCCTTGGATTTAAGCGCGATAAGATCAATCAAATCTTAGCGGGCTGCAGCAGCACGAATACGTCAGATCTTGTCAAAGAGGCGTTAAAAAAATTAGCGTAGAAAATAAAATTTGAAGGAAAACAATGAAATTTGGCATAGTTTTTGGAGCTCAAAGCTACGAGCACGAAGTAAGTATCATCTCGGCAATTGCCGTTAAAAATGCCCTAAAAGGCTGGGACTTGGAGTTTGTATTTTGCGATAAAAATCGTAAATTTTACCGCATTGAGGATAAAAATATGCGCGCGGCGTATTTTAAGCAGGGCGGCTATGCTAAAGCAAAAGAGCTTAGCATCGGTGCGGGCGGATTTTTCGAGAGCGGAATGTTTAGCAAAAGCATGCTAGAAGTCGGCACATATATCAATCTAATCCATGGCTGCGACGGCGAGGATGGCAAAATGGCAGCGCTATTTGAGTTTTTTGGCATCCCTTATATCGGACCTCGCATAGAAGCTAGCGTTCTAAGCTATAATAAAATTTTAACCAAGCACCTAGCTGCAATCGCAAATGTAAAAACCCTGCCGTATGAGATCGTAAATCGTACTAGTCTGCCTAATTTTAATTTTCCGATCATCGTTAAACCCGCTCATTTGGGCTCTAGCATCGGAATTTCGATAGCCAAGAACGAAAGCGAGTTTAGCTACGCGCTGGATCAGGCTTTTGAGCTAGACGACAGCGCGATCGTAGAGCCATACTGGGAAAACGTAAAGGAATTCAATCTTGCAGGCGCTAAAATAGACGGCAAAATCGTATTTTCAAACATCGAAGAGCCGAAAAAGGAGGGCTATTTAAATTTCGATCGTAAATATTTGGATTTTTCGCGTAGTGGCGCGATCGAGCCCGCTCGTCCTGGCGCTTTGCTAGAGGGTAAGATGAAAGACGCCTTTACGCGGCTTTATAACGCAGGATCATTCGATGGCGCGCTCATTCGCTGCGATTTTTTTGAAAAAGAGGGCGAAATTTATCTAAACGAGATAAATCCGAACCCAGGCAGCCTCGCAAACTACCTATTTGATGATTTCTCCGAGGTCTTAGCAGCTCTTGCTTCGTCGCTGCCACCAATGAGACAGATCCCTGTAAGCTATGAGCTGATCACCAAAATCACCGCTAATAAGTAGCCAATCGTTTAAAATTTTACGCGAAAT
>CAUONQ010000110.1:0-5120 GCA_963456995.1 uncultured Campylobacter sp.
ACGTTAAGCCTTGCCATATTAGCAGAGCTTACCTCATCTTTATTAAAGGAAAACGCACTCATAAAAGTGTATTCTCCTGCCTGTCTACCTCCGGGATCAGCTACTACTTTTACATCGGAGTAATATCTGATTAAATATCCGTAATCCCACCACGATAACACATAATCCTCTCTGCTGGCTTTATTTTTTAGCTCTACAAGAGGCGTTATGGAGTCTTTCGTAAGCGTAGGCGCAACTCGGAATTTATAAATAAAATCTATGCTAGGCATTATCGCTAAACAAGTTAAAATAGCCAATAAAGTACTTCTAAGCCAGGTGCGTATTTCAAAGTAATTCAGTGTGAAATATATAAAATAAGCAAATCCAAGCGCTATCATCGGTGTAGCGTACATTGTAAAGCGAGTTCCGCCGAAAAGTGCTAAAACTCCAAGCGCTATCATCGGCAAGGTTAAGATAAACGAACGGAATTTTATCAGCAGTAGAGCCAGCCCTCCTACAGCGCATATAAATATAAATAGATGCCCACTAGATTCAAGCACAAATTTCATGAAATTAGCGTTTTCTACCTCATTAACCGTATTTCTAACGCCGTAGAAGTAGAAAATTTCCTCTTTGCTTACATCCTTTAAGATGTATGCTTTAAGCTGCACTGCTATAGGCACAAGTCCGCCGAATATGATAAACATAATTACGACGATCGCACCCAAAATCCAAAGAGCTTTTTTGCTTTTATGCCTTGGAATTTTAATCATTAAAAAATATAGCAATGCAATGAGTGCGATTTTGAACAATAAAATATAATTTACAATTATTGTCTCACCTTCGTAATACGCGCCAAAATTTATAACTGCAACGACCATAAGAATAATCGCTTTGTAATTTTCCTCATTGCGTCTATTAAAAATCAAAGTATAGATTAAAAATATCACTATAATCGCCATATTTAGAGAATACGAGCTAGGATACCACCAATCATAAATCACCGCAAAAACGGCAGGTAAAGCAAAGCTGCTCTGCTCGCTTCGCCCTATGAGCCTAATCAAAGCCCATACCGTTAGCAGCGGCATAGCAACATTTAGCATATCGCTATCAAAATACCCACCCAAAGTCCTCATATAATATCCCGGCAATATGGTGGCAAGTAGTGCTGCGATGATGCCGGCGCCCAGGATCTTATACTCTCTTGCTATCAAAATAATCGGCACGACCACCAGCGGCGCTAAAAACACGCTCATATAGACCGTAATGCTATTTAGACTGACGGGTAAAATTTTACTAAGTAAAAATGCTAGAGTTGGGATCGACGCGCCGTACGGACTAAGATCGCCCGGCTGGTGAAAGCCCGCTATCATATCGCGCGCACCCTCGGCGTTCGCAAAGGCGTCGTTTGTGGTCATGATGAGCTCGCCATCGAAAGAAAACTGCTCGATCCCGCTAGCCCAATATATCCAAAAAAACCTGCACGTCACGCCGAATATATAAACCAGCGTCATGATCAGAAAAATATCCATACGTGAGCATTCACCGTTTGTAATTCTAAATTTTTGCATCTTTTTCCTTGATTTGCCGTTTGAAGTACCGAGCGGTAGAGTTAAAATTTGCCTCTACAAATTTTACTTGCTTTATCACGCCCGCGTTACGTCTTTAACGACATTGTTTAATTTCCGTTTATTATAGCAGAATTTACCTGATTTACGATGCAAGATGTAGAAATTTATACGACAAATTACTGCGGATGGCGCGAGCAAACCGAAATTTAATCCATTTCGCTCGCGCTATAAAGTATGAAATTTACGCGTCTTAATACGCGTCGCACATAAACTTACAGACGGTTTTCGTGCGCAGATTGAGCATGATCGAGCTTAGGCATCTGCCGTCCTTGTTGCCGCTTAGCAGGCGCACGGCATCGCCCTCTTTCCACTGCGTGCTATCGCCCTCGATCGTCCTATAATGCGCGCCGTTAATGACAAGCGACTCGCCGCCTTTTAGCGTTTTATCGATCTTCAGGTCACTTGCGATCTGCCTTAGATCGCCCTTTAGAGCATTTGCGATTAGTTTTTCTTCGGCTTGCTCATGCGTCTTCATCGAGCTTTTAGCAAAGTCCGGTACCTGCAAAGTTTCGGTCTCAGCCGAAGCAAACGCGACCAGCACGCAAGCAGCGTAAATTAGTTTCATATTTTCTCCTCGGTTTTTCAAAATTGCGGCGATTATAGCAAAGTTTACTTAAAAATTTCGGTCTAAATTTAGCTAGAGTTTAAATTTAAGAAACCGCCATCTATTTAAAACAGAGCCGAACGCGACGGCAAATTATAAAATTTCGCCGCAATTTAAAATTTACTTATTAAATACGCAGCAAGCGCGCTTAGCCAAACAAACAGAGCTATTATCCAAGACATCGTCCAAGGCGTACCCGCAGAAAACGCCGCAAGCATCGCCGAGGAGAGGATGCCGCTGCCGTATTGCAGCGAGCCGATGAGCGCAGCGGCCGAGCCCTTCATCTCCTGCGGCACGCTATCAAGAGCGGCGGCATTGGAGCAAGAAGCGATGATGCCGTTCATACTAAAAACGAAAAACATCGGGATTATCACGCCAAGAACTCCGCCCGTTTTGAAAAACGCAAACGCAAATAGCACGCTGGCAGCAAGCGCGGCAACGAGAGTGGAGACTATGAGCAGGCGGTTTAGCGCATAGCGCTTTACCAGCTTTTTATTTACGAAACTTAGCGCCATGACGCCCACGATGTTTATGCCGAATAAAAATCCGTAGTATTTGCTAGGAATGCTGAAATAATCGATATAGACAAAGCCCGTGATGAAGGCATAGGCGACAACGCAAAAAACGTCACGCTAAGAGTGTAGCGCATAAATTTGGCATCTTGCAATAATCTTAGATAGTTCCTAAAAGACGATACGATGGGCTTTGTGGAGCGCTTTTGCGGCGGCAAGGTCTCTGGCAGAGAAAAAATCATCGCAAACATAACCGCGCTAGCTAGCGCCATCAGCCAAAATATCCCGTGCCAAGAGCCAAACTCCAGTATCGCGCCGCCCAATAATGGACCCGCTATCGGCGCTATCGCCATGATGATAACTAGCGTAGAGAGCATCTGTGCGGCCTGCGAGCTACCGAAAAGATCGCTAATCATCGCCCTGCTTAGCATCGGTCCTACGCATGCGCCCAAAGCCTGAAACACGCGCCAGAAAAGGGCGCAGCATAGTGTCTGACATCGCGCATCCTACTGATCCGATCGCAAAGAGCGCCATACCGATGAAAAGCGGGATTTTACGCCCGATCCTATCGCTGATAGGCCCCCAGACGAGCTGCGCGATAGCAAAGCCGATCAAAAAGCCCGTTATCGTGAGCTCCGAGTCTCCGTGCAGCTGCCGCTCCATCGTAGGCATAGCGGGCAGATATACGTCCGTAGATAGCGATGTACACGCCGTAAGCGCGCTTAGTACGACTAAAAAAGATAGTGAAGTTCTTGAAGAGCTCAAATTTTTCCTTTTGTTGTTATTTGAGTGGGCGCAGAGTTTGCACGACTAGAGATTGAGAGCTTTAAATTTACTCAAATTTGTTTTGATAAATTCTGCACGATTATAGCTAAATTTAAACGCTTTTCGGTGCGGAAGCTTAAATTAAATTTAATGTAAAATTTGAATGCTAACGGTGCAAAATTTAAACTAGAAATTTAAATACGGTAGATCAAAGCGCGGTATTTTTTGCCTTACTCAAGGCGGATTTAAAATTTTACGACTGAGCAAGTAAAATTTAAGTTAGCAAAAATTTGAACAAAAAAGAGCAAGGTGCAGTATTTTTCGCTTAGACGAGGCGAAATTTGATTTTTAAGCGTAGGCTAGGCACATAGCCTGCCGAGCTTGAAAATCAAATTTTAACGAAGTACAAGTAGAAAAAGACAAGCCTAAATTTAGACTTCATACCTCTCGCCGGGTTTCATCTCTATCATCTCCCACGGCAATCCCTGCTTATTTAGCTCGTCCATGAAGGGCTTGGCGTCGAAATTTTCCATGTTAAAGACGCCCTTGCCGCTCCAAATGCCCTTTGCGACCATCATCGAGCCGATCATCGCAGGTACGCCCGTCGTGTAGCTCACCGCTTGTGCGCCCGTCTCGGCGTAGCAAGCCTCGTGGTCGCAGACGTTATAGATATAGACTTGACGCTCTTTACCGTCTTTTAAGCCGCGTATCACGCAGCCGATGTTGGTTTTACCCTTTGTGCGAGGGCCGAGGCTTGCAGGATCAGGCAGCAAGGTCTTTAGAAACTGGATCGGCACGATTTTTACGCCGTTATGCTCGACCTCGTCGATGCGAAGCATGCCGACGTTTTCTAGGCATTTCATGTGAGTTAGGTAGCTTTGTCCAAAGGTCATGAAAAAGCGGATTCGCTTTAGCCCTTTGATGTTTTTTACTAAGCTTTCGAGCTCCTCGTGATAGAGCAGGTAGCTGTCCTTGACGCCTACTTTCGGATAGTCCCATTTGAACATTATTTCCATCGGCTCGGTCTCTTTCCACTCGCCGCGCTCCCAGTAGCGACCCTTTGCGCTCACTTCGCGCAGGTTGATTTCAGGGTTGAAATTCGTCGCGAACGGATATCCGTGATCGCCTGCGTTGCAGTCTAGGATGTCGATCTCGCCGATCTCGTCAAAGAGATTTTGCTGCGCGTAGGCGCAAAATACGTTCGTCACGCCAGGATCAAAGCCACTTCCCAGCAGCGCCATGGTGTTTGCGGCTTTAAACTCGCCATCCTTCGCCCACTGCAGCTTGTATTCAAATTTCGCCGTGTCGGGATGCTCGTAGTTTGCGGTGTCGATGTATGGGATGCCGGCGCGAGAGCACGCGTCCATGAGGGTTAGGTCTTGATACGGCAGCGCCACATTTAAAAGCAAATCGGCGCCAGTTTTTTTGATGAGCGCGACCACGGCGCCGGTATCGTCCGCGTCGATCTGGGCGGTGTCGATAGCAACGCCTAGGCGGTCTTTTATAAATTTAGCGATCGCGTCGCACTTGCTTTTGGTGCGGCTTGCAAGGGTGATCTTGCTAAAAACGTCCGCGTTCATCGCGCATTTTACGGTCGCGACTTGGCTCACGCCGCCCGCGCCTATGATT